>NZ_JAWUEH010000018.1:0-86808 GCF_033550225.1 Providencia sp. 2023EL-00965
TAATAAGCCCTACACAAATTGGGAGATATATCATGAAAGGCTGGCTTTTTCTTGTTATCGCAATAGTTGGCGAAGTAATCGCAACATCCGCATTAAAATCTAGCGAGGGCTTTACTAAGCTTGCCCCTTCCGCCGTTGTCATAATCGGTTATGGCATCGCATTTTATTTTCTTTCTCTGGTTATGAAATCCATCCCTGTCGGTGTTGCTTATGCACTCTGGTCGGGACTCGGCGTCGTCATAATTACAGCCATTGCCTGGTTGCTTCATGGGCAAAAGCTTGATGCGTGGGGCTTTGTAGGTATGGGGCTCATAGTTAGTGGTGTAGTAGTTTTAAACTTGCTTTCCAAAGCAAGTGCCCACTAATAAACTCAGTCATCTAACAAGTCGTTGCAGCACCGCTCCAGCACTTCGTGCCTGCGCTGGACAGTTTTTAAGTCGCGGCTTTATGGTTTTGCTGCGCAAAAGTATTCCATAAAATCACAACTTAAAAACTGCCGCTGAACTCGGCGTTGAACGACAGCTTTCCCAAAAGCTCTACGGCTGCTCTGGGTCGACACCGGTAATCGGATCGTTGCCGCACTGAACAGCGCCCCGTTCCAGGTCGCCTCCATTTATGCGGCTGAACCGAGGGAGAGCAGCTTTACGCCGTCTGGCCGCAGTTCGCCCTTGGGCGACACGTGCCGGTAGAGCGTCTGCCGGGTAATCCCGAGTTCTTCGCAGAGATCGCCCACCTTGGTTTCCGGTTGCCCCATGCTGGCCATCGCCAGGCGTAGCTTGGCGGCGGTCATCTTGAAGGGGCGCCCCCCTTTCCTGCCGCGAGCGCGCGCCGAGATAAGTCCAGCGACTGTTCGCTCGGAAATCAACTCACGCTCGAACTCGGCCAGCGCGGCAAAAATACCGAACACAAGCTTGCCGGCGGCAGTCGTCGTGTCGACCGCCGCACCGTGACCGGTCAGGACCTTCAGGCCCACGCTACGCGCAGTTAGGTCGTGCACGGTGTTGATCAGGTGGCGCAGATCACGGCCAAGCCGATCGAGCTTCCACACGATCAGCGTGTCCCCTTCACGAAGCGCCTTCAGGCAAGCAGCCAACCCTGGGCGATCATCGCGCCTGCCCGAGGCCAGATCCTCGTAAAGGTGCGCAAGGCTCACACCAGCGGCGATGAGCGCATCGCGTTGCAAATTGGTGGACTGGGATCCGTCCGCCTTCGATACCCGCATGTAGCCGATCAGCACCTTTTCACCCGTCACGTATACGTTCGATTATGTGACAGTGTGAGCCGGAAAGCTCTATCCGTCAAAATTTGTCACTTAACCCGTCATTTTGTTTAAGACATGCAAAGGGTGCATCAGGCAGGTAATGTGACAGAAATTCCGGCGGGATGCCTTCCTTCACGAAGGTGGCGCGCAACCGTTCCAAGGAAGCGGGATCGCGCCGACCATAGGAAGCCAACGCGAACAGCGAGCGTGCCGTCTCGGGGTTGTGTCGCGCTTCAATGATGGCCTCGTCGATGGCCTGGACTGCACGCTGCCAGTGATTGATGGGCTCGGGCTTCGGCGCTTTCGTCGGCAGGCCACTGGTGAACCCGGTTTGGGGCTCGGACCAGAATAGCTTTGCCTGCTCGCCTGGCGGGCTGATGTCCCTCACCTCAATCAAGCTGATTGCCGTTGCCGCCGCCTCCAGCATCTGTAACCGTACTATCGGATTCAGGGTTTCATACGGTCGCCACAGACTTTGCCCAGCACGCAGCGGATGCCCGCAGCCTTCCCAGACTTGGCGGGGATACCCCGCGCAGGTTCCGCACGCGGAAAGCGGGGTGTTCAGCTCATCGAGCAGCGTGCGAAGAAGTCGAAACCACAATCCGGCGTGGATGCGTCGGCGCGGCAGCTCCACGTGACCGGTTGTCAGTGCCTGCCAGGTACGCTGGTCCATCGCCGCAATCGCGTCGCTGGCGGTGCGCGGTTCGGCGTCGGCGTTCTCCCAGCCGAGAAACCGCCCTGGCACGCCCCAATAGGATTCCAGCCAGCAGCCATGCAGCGGGCAGCTCAGCATCAGGGGCAGCTTCCACGCGAGCAGTACGGCTTGGTTCTCCGGATCGCTCAGGCAGAGCGGACAGGCGCGGTTTATCGGCTGGCTGGGCAGCCAGGCACGCCAGCTCGTGATGGATCGCGTCTTACGGCGGAGTCTTGGCAGCAACACCGAGAGCTGAAACGCATAGGTTTCCAAGGCGTCTGGAATCTGGTCATCAAGGCTGTCCAGTAGCCAAGGCACCCATCCGGCGAAACTCATACAGCGCAGCCGGTCCAGCTCGATGCCGCTCCGCTGGGAAAGCAACGCCAGCAGCGAGAGTGGTGGCGCGGTGTCCAGGTCATCGACCTGGGGTCTCCTCGTTTTCAGTGCAATAAGTGACGGTACGCAAAGCTAGCACTGGCGCGGGGGTGGTCTGGGTAGACCGTTGATTTCATTGACTTTCCTGTTCGCTTTGTAAACGGGTATGGTGGCCTCCCACTTTTGAGGTTCACGATGCAGGGTTGGCACACAACGTTTTTGGGGATGCGTGGGCTCCCCCGCGATATCAGCGACTTCGAGATGAAGGCATTTTTCACCTTCGATGGTGCCGAGCGCGACGCAATCAATGCACGCCGAGGTGATTCCCACAAGCTTGGTCTGGCGCTCCATATTGGTTTCCTGCGCATGAGTGGGCGTTTGCTCGGTGCCTTTCGGGTAATTCCAGTAGCCTTGTGGCGCCACCTTGGCAACGAGCTTGGCATTGCAGCACCAGAAGTCGCCTCGCTGAGAGCCATGTATGAACGCGGGCGCACGCTATTCGATCACCAACAAGTAGCCTGCACGGTCCTTGGATTCCAGTGGATGAGCGAGCACCAGCGCCGCTCACTGGTACGTGAACTGCGCGACGAAGTGGCGCGCTGCGCCGACCGCGATCAGCTACTCGTGCGGGCGCGTCAATGGCTGTACAAGAACAAGCTGGTGATCGTGCACGAGCGGGCAATTCGGACACTGATTGCGGCGGCACTTGCCCAGCTTGAAGTTGAAACAGGCACCGCCATCGCCGCCAGCGTTGATCCAGCAACACTTGATCGCTGGCGAGCCTCAGTTTCAGAGCTGCGCCCAGATGGACAAACCCAGCAGAGTTGGCTATGGGCTGCACCGGCGAAACACTCAACCCGCCAAATCAGCGAGGTACTGGAGCGCATCGACCTGCTTTACACGCTGGACGTTCATAAGCACCTGGCAGACATCCCCGATCTCATCTTGCGCCGCTACGCGCGCCGACTTGTCTCCAGGCCGCCCTCAGCCGGAGCCAAGATCAAAGAGCCAGCGCGCACCGTGGAGGTCGCATGCTTTCTTCGGTATTGCCTGTTCACCACCACAGACCAGTTGATCCTTATGGTGCAGCGCCGGATCGCCGATCTGTGGCGTCAGGCTGCCGCCGATGTCCCCGCTACCGTCAATTGGGCCGCAATGTACAAAACGCTGCTCGGCGAACTTGTTGCCTTGAGCGCGCAAGGTGCGGTGCCAGATGCTGAGTTGCGTGCCCGTCTTGAAGCCTTGATCACCGAAACCCAGAAACGCAAACCACCGAGCAGGGCCTCCCTGGTCCGCGAGGGATTGATTGATGGAATTCGCCCCGTGCGGTCGTTGCTCGTCGCCATTGCAAAGCTGCCCTGGCAGGCCACCGGCGAGCATCCTGCCATCGAGTACCTTGCCAAGCTGCAAGCTTTATATCTCAAAGGATCCAGAAAGCTGCCAGTTGAAGTGGTGGCACCAAGTCTGGGAATGATCTGGCAGGTTTCGATCTCCAGCCCAGACCGGGAACGGGCGTTTCAGGCGTTGGAGGTGGCCACCCTGTTTGCCCTGCGCCGCGCGGTGCGCAATGGCTCGGTCTGGATTGAGCACAGCCTGAGCTTTCGGGGTCGTGCGCGCTTGTTCTTCACGGACGAGCGTTGGCAGGCAGAGTCCAAGAAACACTATGCCCGTCTATCGTTACCCAGCAAGGCTGCCACTTTCTTGAAGCCTTTGCTGGCCAGAGTAACTGCCGGTGTCGATGCGGTGGCCGCTGCAGCCCGCAGTGGCGTACTGCGCGTGGATGATGAACTCCATTTGTCGCCATTGCCCGCAGAGGACGAAGACCCAGAAGTGACCAAGCTGCGCGCGGCTTTGGATCACCGCATCGGTGAGGTTCAATTGCCGGAAGTGATTCTGGCCGTTGACGCCCAGGTGCGCTTTAGCTGGATCATGCTCGGACGTGAGCCGCGCTCTACCGACGAGCTGCTGATGGTCTATGCCGGCATCATGGCCCACGGCACCAGTCTGACTGCGGTCGAATGCGCGCGCATGATTCCGCAATTGTCTGCCACCAGCATTCGCCAGGCCATGCGCTGGGCGCGGGACGAACGGCGTCTGAGCCAGGCCTGCCAGGCTGTGCTGGAATTCATGCAGCGACACCCGATTGCCGCCACCTGGGGGCGGTCCGATTTGGCATCTTCTGACATGATGAGCATGGAGACCACCAAACGGGTGTGGCAAGCCCGGCTTGATCCTCGGCGCAACACACCTTCCATTGGAATCTACTCCCATGTAAAAGACCGGTGGGGCATCTTCCATGCGCAGCCCTTTGTGCTCAATGAGCGCCAGGCGGGCGTGGCCATTGAAGGTGTCATCCGCCAAGAAAAGCTGGAGACCAGCCAGCTTGCTGTGGATACCCATGGCTACACCGACTTTGCCATGTCACATGCCCGTTTGCTTGGTTTTGATCTTTGCCCGCGGTTGAAGGAACTCAAACAGCGCCACCTCTTTGTGCCACGCGGCACCAAAGTGCCCGCAGAAATCGCTGCGGTGTGCGAAGCCAATGTCGACGTCGCTTTGATCGAAAAGCATTGGGATAGTCTGGTGCACCTGGCAGCCTCGGTCATGAGCGGACATGCCAGTGCGGTGGCAGCTCTTGCGCGGTTCGGTTCTGCCGCCCAGGGCGATCCAATCTATGAGGCTGGCGTGCAATTGGGGCGGTTGCTGCGTACGGCGTTTTTGGCTGACTACTTTGTCAAGGACGCTTTCAGGAACGAGTTGCGCCGGGTGCTCAATCGGGGCGAGGCTGTTAACGCCCTCAAGCGCGCCATTTATACCGGCCGGATCAGCCCGGCGCAGGCCAAACGTGTCGATGAAATGCAGGCTGTGGCCGATGCGTTGAGCCTGATGGCCAACATCGTGATGGCGTGGAATACCTCACAGATGCAGGCGGTCCTGGATCGCTGGTCGAACCGCCGCCAGGTCATTCCACCGGAACTGATCGAGAAGATTGCGCCCACCAGGCTGGAGAGCATCAACTTGCGGGGTGTGTTTCGCTTCCCGGTTGACCGCTATGCTGACCAAATCCTGCCTTCGCGGCCAAATGCATCGATAACTGGCACCAATGGATGAAACCGACCACGGTTTGACGCCACGAATCGCAGATTTGAAAGTGAACAGGAAAGTCAATGAAATCAACGATCTACCAACACCACCTCCGCGCCAGTGCTAGCTTTTCGTACCGTCACTTATTGCACTGAAAACGAGGAGACCCCGACCTGGCCGTGACCAAGATCGTGCTCCAGCAGGTCGGGCTCCTCCATGTGATAGCAAAGGGCCACGCGGTTGAGCCATGAGGACAGCGCCTCGCCTTCTTTCGGGGCGGGATGCAGCGGCCAGCGCGGCGCAGGCTTCACATCAGTTCCCGCTCGAATTGCCGCCGCCGCTCGCTGGGTCCGGTGTAAACGGCCATGCTGAGTGTGCGATGGTTGATCGCTTCCTCGCCGCTCTCCACGGCGACGATGGCCGCCGCCATCAGCAAGTGCGCCAGTTCCCCTATGGTGCCCTCGCTGCGTGTGAGCAGGTAGCGAGCCATGTCCAGCGTGGCAATTGGGGAAGGCCGGCGCAGCGGGAGCGAAGCGGCGAAGCTGGCCAGCAGTGAGCAGCAATCGTCGTTGGCCTCCCATACCGGCAGCATCATCGGCTCGAAGCGATTTTCCAACTGGTCATCGGAGCGGATGGCTAGGTAGGCGTCGCGCGTGCCTACCCCAACCAACGGGATGCGCAGTTCGTTGCCGAGGAAGCGCAGCAGGTTGAGGAATTCCCGGCGGTTGACGCTGTTGCCGGCCAGCACGTTGTGCAGCTCGTCGATCACCAGCATGCGCACGCCGACCTTGCGCAGCAGTGCCAGAGCCAGTTGCTCCATTTCCGGCAACCGTGGGCGTGGGCGCAGCGGCGCGCCCATCGCGGCGAGCAGCGCGACGTAGAAGCGGATCACGGACGGCTCGGACGGCATCTGCACGACCAACACCGGGATGTGCTCCTGGTCGGCGTCGGAGCTGGCCGGGTGGGTGCGGCGGAACTTCTCGACGATCATCGACTTGCCATTGTTGGTCGGGCCAACCAGCAGCAGGTTGGGCATGCGTTGCTTGTTTGGCCACGCATAAAGGGCTTCCAGCCGGTTCAGCGCCTCGACTGCGCGCGGATAGCCGATCCAGCGGTCGGCGCGAAGGCGCTGGATGCGCTCGTCCGCCGGAAGACGGGCCAAGCCCTGGGCCGCCGGCAGCAGGTGGGACAGGTCGATGATGGGATATTCGTCCACGGCTACCACTCCTCAATCTGGTCGAACGGTTTGGCGGGTGGCAAGTTGTCTGCCTGCGGGTCGGCAATATCCGTATCCGGCGGAACGGGCTTGTCCGGCCGAGCTGATGTCTTGAGGTGCTGGCGGCGATCCGCGTCACGCCGCGCCTTGCGTGTGGCCTTCTGCGCGCTGGTCACAATCTCACGCATCTGGCCGATCATGCGGAACAGCGCCGACTCATCCACCTGTTCGCGCCCTTGCTGCCGCAGTTTCGCCAGCGCCTGCCGTTGTTCCCAGAGGGTGACAGCCGGATGCGACAAGGTACGGTAGGGAATTTCCAGGTAATGCTGTCCCTCCGGTTCCAGGACCCAGATACGGCTGATGTCGCGCGGATCGCGCCGGATCAGAAAGGACGGCCAGCGTTCACGCCGCGCAATCCACGGCTTGAGCGCATCGGCGTAGTAGTGGATGTGGTCGATGACAAAGCCGGTGCGGGTCAGCGTGCGCCGGAGGATCGGCAGAAAATCGACCAGGAACGAAGTAGCGCGTGTGACGACGGCCGGTACGCCGACACGCGCCACGGCCTCGGCCCAGCGCGCGGCCGGCGGTTGGAGCAGGCCGTTGTGCACCGAACCGTGGTAGGTGCCGACCGCCAATGTGAGCCAGCGCTCTAGCTCGCGCAGCGTCAGGGCGGCCTTGTTTTCGGAATCGTAGTCGCCGCGCTGGTCAGGGTTGGAGAAGGTCGTTCCCGGCAGTTCGTCGTGAATCATCTGCATCGCCGTGCCGATGATCCGTTCCACGATGCCGCCATAGTGCGGCTGTCCCAGCGGGCGATAGTCCAGCCGGATGCCATGCTGCTCGCAACCCCGGCGCAGGGCCTCGCTCTTGAACTCGGCCGCGTTGTCTAGGTAGAGCAGCAAGGGCTTGCCGCTCATCTGCCAATCCATTTCCACGTTCAGTCCTTCCAGCCAAGGGCGCTTGTCGCAGGCGACATGCACGAGGCACAGGCCAACCGAAACGGCAGACGGCGCTTCCAGCGTGACGACCATGCCGAGCACGCAGCGGGTGAACACGTCGATGGCGAGGGTCAGGTACGGGCGGCCAATAGGTTGCCGGTCGCGGTCATCGACCACGATCAGGTCGATGACCGTATGGTCTATCTGCACCTGCTCCAGCGGCGCGGTCACGGCAGGAGGCTCGCCGCCCACACCTTGTAGGTCACGAGCGGCATCCTGGCCTTCCCGCCGGCGGATGACCTTGCGCGGGTCAAGGCTAGCGATCCGTAAGGCCACGGTATTGCGCGCCGGCACTCGCAGTTTTTGAGCCTTGCACACCTGAGTGACTTCGCGGTGAAAGGCCGCTAGGCTGCGCTTCTGCTTGGTCAGGAACCGCTTTTGCAGTAGCTCGTGGATGACGCGCTCGACCGGTTCCGGCAAGCGCCCCTTACCTTTACCTCCACCGGACTGGCCGGGCACCAGATCCGTCACGAGGCCGCTGCCTTGCCGGGCACGCCGGATCAGAACGTATACCTGGCGCCGAGACAAGCCCAGCGCCTGAGCCGCCATATCGGCCGCTTCGTGCCCGACCGTCTCCGACTGCGCCAACGGACTGATGATCTCCGCACGACGGCGCGCACGCTCCCAAGCCTCATCAGGCAGAGTGGCCACGCCTTGTTCTGGAATCCGTGGGGTGTCCGTCGCCATGCTCACCTCGCTTTGGTGCACACGAGTATTGAGCATAGTCGAGATTGGTGCAGATCACTTCTGATATTGAACTGTCAGGAGCTGGCTGCACAACAGCCATTACGCCCAATCAACTGGTGCAGTCGTCTTCTGAAAATGACAGCCCTGCTTGACATCAAGTTAGGGTATAGCCTAGATTGACATGCGCGATGCAACCCTTAACTTGCTTGCACCTATCGTTTCCATGCTAGCTTTATCGTAACGCTAAAGAAATTGGGCTTAATGCCGAACACAATAAAATAAAACAGCCAACCCTTGAGGCTCTTATGCGCCAGAATTTACCAGTGACGGGTCGAAACTTAGAACTCCCAAAAGATGCCAATATTCTTTCGACTACCTCCCCTCAAAGCCATATCACGTACGTTAATCCTGACTTCATTAAAATCAGTGGTTTCACTGAGGAAGAACTATTAGGCCAGCCTCACAACATCGTAAGACACCCAAATATGCCGCCTGCTGCATTTGAGCATATGTGGAGTACATTAAAATCTGGCCGCTCATGGATGGGGCTAATAAAAAATCGCTGTAAAAATGGCGACCACTATTGGGTAAGTGCTTATGTAACGCCAATAGCTAAGAATGGTTCGATTGTTGAATACCAGTCTGTAAGGACCAAGCCTGAACCTGAGCAGGTTTTGGCTGCGGAAAAATTATATGCTCAATTGAGAAGCGGGAAGGCCGCGAGGCCGAAATTGGCTGCTAGCTTTTCCGTGAAAATACTCTTGCTCATATGGGGTAGTATTATATCAAGCGCAATGGCTGCCGGCATGCTTACTGATACATCAATAAGCAGCTTATTGTTAGCCACTTTAATGTCAGGAAGCTTAAGCTCTGTTAGTGTTTTGGCTATTCTCTCTCCTCTTGGAAGACTGGTTGAAAGAGCCAGGAATATTTCCAATAACCCATTAAGTCAATCCCTCTACACTGGGCGCACCGATGAGTTTGGCCAAATAGAGTTTGCTTTACGAATGATGCAAGCTGAAACAGGCGCCGTAGTAGGTCGCATAGGTGATGCATCAAATCGGCTTAGCGAACACACCCGAGGCCTACTAAAGGATATTGAGTCAAGCAATCTACTTACAGTTGAGCAGCAGGCAGAGACAGATCAAATAGCAACGGCAGTAAACCAAATGGCGGCAAGCATTCAAGAGGTTGCGAGCAATGCACAGCATGCTGCAGATGCGGCCGTAAGAGCAGACACTGAGACGGCATCTGGCCAGCGTCTGGTAGCCCACACAAGCCAGTCAATCACTGCCCTTGAAGGTGAAATTAGGCAAGCCGCTCAGGTTATTCATGAGCTTGAAGGTCAAAGTAACGAGATATCAAAAGTTCTTGACGTTATACGAGGGATCGCCGAGCAAACGAATTTGTTGGCACTCAACGCAGCAATTGAGGCCGCGCGTGCTGGTGAGCAGGGGCGTGGTTTTGCTGTTGTCGCCGATGAGGTTCGCAGTCTTGCTGCTCGCACCCAGCAATCGACAACGGATATTCAAAGCATGATCAGCGCTCTACAAGAGCGAGCGCAATCCGCTGTTACAGTCATGGAGCAAAGTAGTCGGCAAGCGCACACGAGTGTAGCTCACGCAGAGGAAGCAGCTACAGCTCTTGATGGAATTGGCCAACGTGTTAACGAAATTACCGACATGAACTCGCAAATAGCGACTGCGGTCGAGCAGCAGGGAGCAGTAAGTGAAGACATCAACCGCAGTATTAACAATATACGCGATGCTGCTGATACCAATGTACAGACCGGGCAGAATAATTTGCAAAGTATGAAATCTGTCGCTCAGTTAACTAGCGCTCTGAGCGAACTGGCAAAACAGTTTTGGGAAAAACGAGGATAACGCTTTTCAGTATCTCGACAGGGATAACTTACTTTACCATCGGTTATCCCTTTTAGCCGCACAAATTTTAGCCATGGCTTTTCAGGAAGTCAGGGCTATCAGAATGGCCTTAGAAAGCCTAGTCAAAGAGCTGTCACGAGAACACCGTTAGCTTAGCGTACGATTTTTTCCGAATTCTGCGGTTCCCCCATTTACTTCCAATCAATCCAAAGAATTACCAGGCTTAGGCAAGCCGTGGGCAAATTTTTTGGCTGATAATTTCTCTGGATTTGGTTTAGATTACCATCCCGCAGTCGTCGGTTACGCAAAGGAATACATATCTCAAAAGCATCCATTGTTACCTGCAAATATAGTCATTGCAACCACAAGTAAAGCGCCAGAGATAGAGCCAGAACTGGACCGCCGTTTTATTATTCCAAATTTATATATCCCGTCTGGTGAAGATGCAGATGGTGAGGTCATTCGTCATACTGATGATTAATGAGATCAGATGTTTGTGGGAAGTAAAAGTCTGTTATTATGGATTTGGGTGCTTGAATCATTTTGGTTCGAGCATTTGCAAGTTCCAAAAAGACGAAAGCCCCGAATTATATATGACAATAATTCGAGGCAGTCTCCAAACGTAGCAATTTGATTCTGCCTCCTTTAACAAAAGGAGTCAAGAGGAATGACCAAGTTTGCCCTTATTAGGCTGATTGCCGTATGTATTACGGTTTTGTGTTTCTCTCTGCTAATGCGAGATAGGCTTTGCTCTTTGAGTGTAAGCAGCGGAAATACAGTGGTTCAAGCTACTCTTTCCTGTAACGAGTAGTCTTGTGGGGGAGTTATCTCCCCCACATTTCTCTTTCTTTTGCCATGTTCGGTGATGCAAGCACCCTTTTCAATGCCTTCCTGACGATCAACGCACCTTCGCAATCGGGAGGTCATTGACGTTTGTTGTATATTCCGGAGACAGCATGCCGCGCGTCATTCCCCAGGATGGGTCACATCCTTTTCCAGCAAAGCCAATATTGAATTTTCCAGATCGATTCATGTTATCCAATAGAGCCATCAACTCTTCACTTCTTTTAAAAGGTTTGGCGGTGGAAAAAAGGTCGAACTGAGTAACATTTGAACCGGAAAAATCAGACAGCATCACGCCTGCTCGGTGGTATTGATACCCTTCCCTCCAAATTGCCCCCAGAGCTTTAACTGCGGCATTAATGATATCTCTTGTGTCTGCGCTAGCGTACACCAGACGCTCAGTAGCCCGATTGCTATACAAAGGGCCTGGCGAATAATGGCTTGTGCCAAGGAATACACTGACGACGCCACACAGTTGCTTTTCAGCCCTCAATTTCTCACTCGCTCTCTCTGCATAGGAACAAATTGCCTGGTGCATTTCGTCATAGCATTGAACTTTTTTGCCAAAAGATTTCGAGGAAATAATTTGCTCTTTAACTTTTCGCACTTCTTCTATTTCAATACAGGACTCACCGTTGAGCTCACGAACCGTCCTTTCAACGACAACGCCGAAGGTTTTTCGGATCGTAGCGATATTAGCATCAGCCAACTCTAACGCGGTATTAATGCCCATCATACGCAGCTTGGCAGAAATGCGACGACCCACCCCCCAAATCTCATCAACCGGTAATAATGACATCAATTTTCTTTGTCTGGTTTTTTGGCTTAATTCGACTACGCCCCCGGTTTTGCTCCAGCGCTTTGCCGCATGATTAGCCAGCTTGGCGAGTGTTTTTGTCGGACCAAAACCAACGCCAATAGGAACATGTGCAATTTGCAAAATGTCTTTTTGGATGGCCCGGCCAAATTCCTCGTACCCCCCTAACCTTTTACTTTCTGGCACGATCAGAAAGGCCTCATCCATTGAGTATACTTCCATGACATCTGCAAAAGTGGATAACACAGACATAGTTCTGTCTGATACATCCTGGTACAAGGTGTAATTTGAAGAGAAGACTTGAACATTGTTTTTTTTAAAGAAATTTGCATTTTCAAAGTACAGAGCCCCCATTTTAATACCCAGCGCCTTTGCCTCCTTTGAACGTGAGATTACGATATGGTCATTATTTGCCAGAACAACAATAGGTAAGCCCTGGAGGCGCGGGTTAAAAGCAGACTCGCACGAACAATAAAAACTGTTAATGTCGCAGTGAGCAAACATCATAACGTTTTGTGAATAACGTAGGTCACAACCCCAAAGACGGTGAACTCAGCCCAATCAGCTATAGGAATTGGAGAAAAACTTGGGTTCATCGGGATAAGTGCTGGATACGGCGTTTTTTGGAGTTTTTTGATAGTAAATTCGCCATCTATGGAAGCGATGATAATGTTTCCGTCATGCGCCTGTAGGCTACTGTCTACGATAACAATGTCACCATCGCTAATATTGGCGTCGATCATTGATGTACCTGATACCCTCAAAAAATAGGTTCCCGCCGGGTGTGTTATTAATAATTCGTTTAAGTCTATGTTTTTTTTGGCGTAATCAGCGGCTGGGGAGGGAAAGCCTGCGGGAATGAGCGCCTCGAAAAAAGGCAGTTTTATCCCCGCTGGTAATTCACATAATGAAAATTGCATAACGCCACCTTTTGAATAACTGTAAATATATACAGTATTATTATTCAGGTGCGAATGATTGTCTAGTTGCTATTTTGTGATGGTATTCCGGTAAAGAATATACTCGCGATACAGAAGCATGATAAACCCACCCGCGACAAAGCCTGAAATGCTGCTCTGATATCCTTCTGGGGGGTGATAGCCTGCGATGGTAGCGAGTAAAATACAAGGCATACCAACCAATATAACGATTGTCCTTACGGCCTTTTGCCTGCCCATTAACATTAAAAAGGCAAGGCCAAGTATGAAGCCAAGCAATGTCGTAGCATCAACACCCAGACTAACAAGTCGGACTATGATTAAGGCGATTATAAATATTGCGATGAGCAGCTTATTTTTTTGGTTGCGGTACATGTAATGAATGAATTCAAGTAACCGCATCACCTCAACCTTCCCCGTGAATATCCATATACAATTTCATACCACTGTCGATGGAGTTCGTAAATATCTTAATTATAAGATCTGCATTTCTGTTGATAAGAGCATCGCGCAAAGGATAATAATATTTAGGCCATTCCTCTAAGGAAGTTGTTTCATAGAGGAAGTGGAAGCTAGGCCCCACACTTACCCAAAGCTGTGTAATCAACGCCATAAGCTCAGGGGAATCAGAAAGCGTAAACATCCGCAGTCTCAACGCCCAATGCAATTGAACGGCGGTTTTAATGTCCCCCGACAAGTGTGCCGCTTCGAGTTCGAGCGTCAATTCCACCAGTGAATTAAGCGCTTCGTCAGACATGATATTTATTGAACGAGTGATGGCGGGTAGTTCTAGCATCTTCCGTATGCCCATCAATTCAATAAGTCGATCAGGATGAATATCCGGAACCAAAAAAGCGTGGGAAGGTGAAACATGTAACGCTCCATACGAAGAAAGCCTTACCAGTGCTTCTCTTACAGGAGTAATGCTCATGTTTAAAGATTCTGCAATTTCCTTGGTGATCATCTTTTGGCCTGGAGCAAGAAACCCCAGAATTAAGGCGCATTTTAGACGATTTTCAACTTGTTGGGTTAGACTGATTCTACGCGGAGGTTTTGCATTTAATGACAATAGGATCTGGTCTGAAATGTCACATAGTTGAAATTTATTTTTATTCATAATTGAAATTCTCGCGGAACTTTAACCTAACAAAATATTTTTAGGAACATTTTATTAGAATTGAATATTCTAAAAAAATCAATTTTCAGAAGTAACGAATTCTTTCATTATCATAGATCATGATGATTTTTGAATGAACGACGGGTATCCTAAGAGTAGTCATAGCTGTGTACTCTGAGGTTACGGTGAAACGGTTATTTAGCTTGGATGACGTTGATATTATTGAACAAATTTTGAAGGTTTCAGATGCGCTAGGATGCAAAGGCTTCTCCTATGCGGTCCAGCCTAAAAGCAAAAAAGGTGGTTCCGTAATCGTCTCGAACTTTCCACCACACTGGCAGGTTAGATACGAAAAACTATCATATCATCACATAGACCCTATCATGACATGTGCTAAAAAAAGTATACAGCCTTTTCACTGGGCTGATGCTGGTAGCAAACCATATCAGGATGTCAGAAATATTCAGATATCCGACCATGCCATTCCTGGTGTACTGAATGGATACACAATACCTTTGCATGACCACATGGATAACGTAGTGGCCTTTAGTGTTTGGAATGACAATTCATCCAGCGAACTCCAGCGACCTCATCATCCAATAAATGATAATATATATAGAAAAATCATAACCCTACATGAGATGATGTTAACCAAAAAAAATGAAGTGGCTGAAATAGAACAACACATCCTTAGCAGCAGGGAACTACAGGTGCTGCAACTGTCCGGACATGGAAAAACCTACAAAGAGATCGCTCAGACTCTATCAATTTCTGAGAACACTATAAAATTTCACGTTAAGAATATCCTAACCAAATTGAATTCTAGCAATATGAGACAAGCCATAACTACGTTAAAAAAGACTTCTGGCTATTTTTAAGTGGAGAAATAGCTTCAGAAAGAGTCACCATACACCCGCTCGGGCAGCGCGCTGAGTTTTTCACAAATCTCGCCCCTAACAAACAAGCAGTAATCCCGCTTACCAACCAAATACACATCGTAATCCACCAGGCAAGCATGTGCATTTGATAACTTCACAAGCAAAGCACTCATAATGTCCGGGAAGCCTGGCGCTTGATTCAACAGGTGAAAATTCACTGTAAATCGCGTAGGTAGAGACTCCAGAATATCTCTTTCATAAAAATCATTTTCATTCTGAACACCCCAGTAAAAACTTATCTTTCGTTCCGAATCTTTATTTGCTTCAGTGAGTAAAATAGAGCGAGCATAAGAATAACCAGAACCAAAGGCCAGAACGATGACAGGCCTACCGCTGTCTGAACGAAGCCAGGCGTTCCCCATAGGCCCGGCAACAACAACGTCATCACCGACCTTTAGTTTTTTGAGAAAACTATCATGCTTCCTTGTGTCGGCGATATGTAACTCGATCACCTCACCTGAGTTTTCGGGAGAAGCTATCGAAAAATACCCAGATCGGCCGCAATTTAGAATAACCTGAACATATTGACCGGGCTGATAATTTAGTTCAGATTCAAGTCGAATCACTACACGATAGATGTAAGAGTTTAGAGCTCTCATGCTTGATACAGTTGCCGTTACCATTTTTGCCTCACGTTAAAGGCTGGGGATGACCCAGCCAATAAACATCAAATGAACAGGTTGTTTGAATGGTTGTTTAGTAGAAATTGTCCACACTGCTGAACAATAGACTCACTGGCAACAGCGTGCTGATTCATGGTGTAACTGTCGCGCAACCATTTATCCATCGGTGTTTCGTTTTTATATATCGAAGCACCGCCCACCAAGTCATAAATGGTTGAGATGATTTGACGGGAAACCTTGAATGCTTGTTGCCTTGCCAGGGCAACTGTAATGCGGTGAGCGTTGCTCAGCGGCTCTTTACCTACAAGGCCATCCCATTGCTCATTCAGTGATGAATAAACGGCACATCGTGCGCTATAGAGCTCAATTTCACACCGTGCAAGAACCGCCTGCACTCGTGGACTTTTTTCCACGAAACCGACAGTGAGCGGTCGTATTTGTGCTCAGCAAGGCTGATCGCATAGTCCAGAGCAGCACGCGCCATCCCGAGTGGTATTCCTGCCATGTTGCGCAGGATAGCATCAGGAACATCGTGTAAAGGCCCTTTGCGATAAGGCTCATTGAAACTAAAACTGTGCTCGTAGGGAACGAACATGTTATTGGCACCATAATCACGACTTCCACTTCCGGCAAGACCAGTCGTGTGCCAGTTATCGTGTAATTCGTACTCATCAGGTTTTGCCATCATAACCCGCCAAATTGGCGCTCCGTGGCGATCAACGACCTGATTACCATCCTGATAAACGAAACACCCTGCGCTGAGTATATCGCAATGACTTAAGCCACTGCCAAACCGCCAGCGGCCGGAAACACGATATCCACCAGGCACTATCTCTGCTTTACCTTGAGGATGTATCCAGCCTGCCGTAATCGAGTCAACGGTGAACATATCACGCGCCACAGGCTCATCTATAAAGCCTGAGTAAATACCTGAGTCACTGCCGATCATTGCACACCAAGCCACAGCAGCATCACCAATAGCCAGTTGCTCGATAACCTGGGTTTGCTGAGGTGAGGTTAATTCCAGCCCTCCCCATCCTAATGGGAAATTCATCCTGAATACGCCAATCTCCCTGAGTTTGTTAACAATATGGGGAGGTAGTCGGCGCTGTTCTTCAAGTACACCACCTTCAGCTGAAACTTCCTTTGCCAGCTTTTTTGCATTAAGTAACAATGATTCGAATGAGATTGCGTGCATTGCGATCACCTATAAATATCTGTCATTACTGATAATGTTATTGGGGTCAATGAATTGCTTTAATTCACGAACAAAGCTTCTTTCACCCACACCAGGAGTAATTGGATCCGCCCACTTGGCATGTTCAACACCTAGCCGGTAAGGGATAAATCCTTGCGCCGTAAATTTTTCATGTAATTTACTTAAAGCGGTCAATGAATCTGCCGACTCTTTTTCGCTTTTCTTAAAAGCGATTGAGACAACCAGGTCTATGACATCACCACTAAGGGCGTTGATCGTAGCCCCGCAAAGAACTCCGGTTTCGTTGTGAACTTCATCAATTAGCTGATAGGCCATTTCCAGCGCATCAGCAGTGAAAGGAATCAACGGAAGGAAAAAGATCCAGCCAGTGCCACCTGTATCAACTTTGTCGTGTCTAGCTCCCAGCGTTTTTCTAAGCAGAGTGTCATTTAGGGATGAATCGCCAACATGGGCAGCTTCAACCAAATTAGCGATCACATCAGGCCCAGGATAATTACCTTCAGTTACCGAATTCGATGTCACATTTGTAAATACCTGCGAAGATTCGCACAATTTTTTAATCAAACCGATTCGTTGCGAGACATCGTCAGATAGACCGTCCACACACAAGTGAACGGTATATAATCCGTCACTACCGCCATAGGTTGAGTTGGCCGTGGTGTCATAGATCTTCAATACGCCGCTACTCAGGCCGTTAGCCACCCATTTCTTCAATGTTTGTATTGCTGGTGAAAGCAACTTTCGGCTGAAGTTAAATCGGACTACATGTGTACTTTCAGGGCGGGTATGTAGTTTTATTACCCCTGCCGTAACAACACCAAAACTAGATTGCGTAAAAAACTGCACTAATGAGGGGCCTACACCATGCGGGTATATAGGCGTTTCAACACTTCCGGGCCACCAGCCAACACGGATGATTTTTCCCGTCGGCAACAGGACTTCAATGCCGACAAGGTCTTCAGTTCGTTGATGACGAAGTCCCACCCCTCTGTCCAAGGCATTGCCGAGGAAGCTGGAGTGAGCGGAAGATGCTGTAATGTTCAACATTTTTTGGGTGCCGATTAACAGCTCAGACAGTTCGCCTTGGGTCACGCCAGGCTCAATAATTGCCCAGCCTTGGTCTGTATCAATTTTCCGTACTGCATTTAATTTTTGTAACTCAACAAGGTAGCTACCGTCCGCAACATCCTCCCTAGAGCCCAGGCCCCAGTTGTACCCAATGCTGACAGGATGCAGCCGGGTGTTAGGAAACTCACTTGCACCTATCACTATTTGCTGGAGGTCTATGAGTGAGTTTGGACGTAAAATGCCTTTAATTTTTCTACGTCGAAAAGCACTGACGTTATCTGGTAGCCGTTTTGCCCTGACAACGCACTCACCATCTACACGCGATGCAATATAGCTAAGGAAATCTTCTTTCATGGTATTCTCTTATGTTGAAAGGTTGGTGTTTCAGAGTTTGGTTTTGACGTAACTTAGTTGGTCACTGAAAGTGCCATCTTGATTAATTAGTCTGTGTTTACTGACTCCTTCATGTACATAGCCTGCCTTGAGCGCGACTTTTTTGGAGGCCACATTTTCGGGTTTAACTCCTAATTCAAGGCGATTAAATCCTCCATCAGTCATCAGCCACTCAGAAAGCAATTTCAGGGCCTGAGATGCATACCCCTTTCCTCTGAACCCTGAAAAAACGCCGTAGCCAACATCACCAACCTTGGGTGGCACTACAGGCCGAAGGCTGATCCGACCAATTAATTCTTGTGTCTCATTTTCGAAAATAGACAGCATCATTTTTTCCCCCAGTAGCCAATATAGGCCTGCCAGACGGCAGTCTTTATCAAACTGAGAGAATGGGATGTCAGGATAGATAGACCAAAAACGAGTGACAGAGTCGTAGTGGTCTTGGAACATACGATGCCCATCGGGTCGGGCTGAAATGCGTAGCGTTACCACGCCATCGGTAAGGCCTTCTTGCGGGAATGGAGTGAAGGATTCGTGACCAGATTTAGCGCTGGAATAATGCAGTTCAACAATATCGATATCAGCGCCCCTGGGATCTTTAAACGCTATCAATCCACTGGGACTGAGTCCGGCATTCAGCGCTGCGGCTACTGCTGGTAGATTGTCTGAGTGAATTAGGCTCAGAACAGTTTTTCCTGCCTGCTCAAGCTCAAGAAATTGAGTCGTGAGTTTTAAAAATGCAGCCTCTGGGTCTGAGCACTCCCCCAGGGAGTGATAGATGACATTGTTAGAAATGGGATGTTCACTGAATAGAGACATTACACCATCGGAATCGCTCATTTGAACAACCCTGTGATGCATGTTTAGTTTATCTAAGACGTGCTGAGTGCTGTTACATAGCGGTGCGGAAGATGCATGATGTAAGAAATTCATCGTTAAACCTGTGAGATGGTTGTTTTGGCTAGGACGCTCAAAGCATATAGCCAATTCTTACAGGTTTAACCTACACAACAGGGTAGTTTTTATGGGGCAGTGGTATTAATGACCTTTGTGGCGACTTCCAGTTCGTCAATGGCAACGTTGCCTAGAAGGAGACCTAATCGGGTTGTAAGATTTAATTGGTTATTTGCATACAGCCAAGCCATTGCTCCCATACAATAGGATTCACGGCCTGAAGACTGATACTGCCCTTCCTCTCTGTCTTCAGCACCGCCCTGGTAGGTTGTCTTGTGGCAGAAAAAAACCTCCTGATCAGAAGAAAGCAATGTGCGCTTAATGTCATCCAGACGGCCCTCTGTCAACGGGATCCCTCCCGTCGTTCTGAACGGACAATTTGCGCAAGGTTTTTTAACGGCAAACAATTTTTTAATGTTCATTTCTGTTCCGTATAAATAATCGATGCACCTTTCCAGCGGCGAGTAGTGTTGAGCATGAAGTTAGGGTCGATACTGCGGACCGCCTCGGCCATCATTCGTGGTAAATCGTGCTCCACACCGACAATGTCGAGAGACATACAAAGGCCGGAAGCGTACTCGTTCAACAGCGTAGCAGCCAGCTCTGGTGTTGATACGCCGCGCTTGACTTCATCTTGCCGGACGGCCAGAACACCACCAAATTGGGCATAGACATCGCGCCGAATAGCATCAAGCAAGTGCGGCCAAAAAGCGCCTTTTGGTAACTCACTTAGGCGATTCATCAAAAAAGCCTCACAAGGAAGTCAGGGGTTGACTGCTTGGTATATAGATTACCATCACATCGTTCGCCATCGAAAGATTCCCAGCCCCATGCGGGGTCAACAGAGGTTCCTTTGAGCACTCTATCAATACGTGGCAGTTGAAGAAGGGCTTCATCGTACAAGGCCTGGTTGGTTTGCTTAAGCATCGGCAAGATCCGATTACCCATTTCCCACAGGTGGAACAGGATACCTTCATTTACGCCGGGCCTTGCTATCTCGTGTAACTCAGGAAGTGTCTTATGAATGCGACTTAACTGATGTTCCCAGTTCACATAGAGATCAACCTCTGCCTTGATTGCAGTGCGGTCAGTAATGATATTTGCGCCGTATATACGGTGCATTAACACGATGACATCCAATTCACATAACCCGTCATTGAGGAAATTGAAGGTCGGCAGGTTGAAGTGCATGAACTGAAGGTAAGCAACAGCCAGATCCACCTGGTGCAAGTTCATCATGGTTTCTATTGCGTAAAAATCATCTTTTCGGGTGGCGTATGTATGGGTAATGCGAAACTTATTCATTGCTGACCGCCTATGTTCCAGTGCCCTGGGATTACATCGCTTAAACGCATGAATGGTGTGTGTTGCTCATCAGAGGGGTAGCGTTCATCCAAAGCGGTAAAGACATCATCGGCATCCAAATCCGTTGCTCGAAAATCGTCCACCAGCCGACGAACTATTTGCCCTTTCCTCTCCAATTCAGTAAGCAACAGGATGACACGACATAGGGCTTGCTTAGCGCTGGCCTGCGCGTATCGAAGTTCACATGCGGCGACATTGGCTTCAGGGCTGATTGGAATATTAAGTTGTAGATAAGCCGTGGCCGCAGCACGGTTGTGTTCAAGGCTTCTCACCAATGCCCTGATCAATACAGGCATCGCACCAATGTGATGTGGTGATATCACGATACTAAGAGCGTCACTCTTAACTATCATTTCATTGGTGATTTTCCATTGATAATCGCGGTTTTTATTGTCCTGAACATACAGTAAACGGACCAAGATCAGGACAGCCGCGATCAGCACATACATCATCATTTAACCCCGTGCTTGATGTCTATTTGTTCAGCACGCGCAATGCTCCCGGCAATCAGTTGCTCGCATTTCTCGCGACGAAAATCTGAACTTGCGCCGATCTCATCGAACTGAGTTTTTAGCTGGCCGGTGTATTTCTCAACGGTTTCCTGCATATAGTCGGTCATTGCCTGCGCCCTTTCATCAGAATCCTGTTCAGCACCTAGCGCTTTAGATAACGCCCGCTGCATTTGTCGGGCAATTTCTTTGCCGCGCGAACTGGGGCTTTCAATGTAGGCTCGGCACTGTGCGATTGCGGCGAGTACAGCGCCATGCGAGCCTGCAATTTCGCCTATGGATTCTTTCGGCAAAGGTGCAGATTGAGCCGGAATAGACCCCAGAGAGAGCACCGCGATGAATATAGCGATAGAACTTTTCATTGTTAACCTCACGGTTTCATTTCGACGGGTAAAGCCAGCACGGCAATGCGATGGATAGCCGCAGTGATTAGCGCAATGGGCACGATCGCAGTGTAAACCAGCCAGTCACTATTAAGTGACGTGTACGACCACAGTGCGAACATGGCAAGGGATAGCATGGAAGTGGCAATCATGATGCTGACATTGCGGAACACGGCCAAGACGACGGCCTTGAAGTTGCTGAACAACGCCCCTTCACAACACACTACAGCCCCCACGAACATGATCATCATTGGCAGGACGAGCAAGGTCGTGAACGTCACCAGACTGTACATGTTGAAGTAGACTGGGAACAATGAAAAGAACCCCTGGGACTGAACGGCTGGAGGGGTTGATAACGGTACTGGTACTTGAGCATTACTTGCGGCAGCGCTGGCTGTCGGCATGTAGAGGCTGAGGCACCAAAGCACAAATACCAGCAAGAGTGTGGCAATAAGGCCAGTAAACAAAGTCACAATCAGGTTCCGAATGTGATTTTTAAATGGCAGTCTTTTGCCCGTGATTTTCTGTTGTGTCAGGGTCATCATCACCAGCGAGGTGATGAAAACAGGTTGGAGGATAAAAAAGCCGATATCGGCCATAGAAAGCCGCTGCATTAGCAAAGAAAGCAATCCTCCGCCGATAAAGGTCGGGACTATCAACATGAGCAAACCGTAAGGGCTCAAAAAGGATTTACACGTTTCGGTGAAAATGGATTTGATCGAACGGGTGCTAACTTTCGCGTGTCGCATTTTGGACATTGGACATCCCTTATTTGAAGGTTGGTTATTGGCCGCAACGCTTTTGAGGCGAAGCGTGGGAAATAACATTGGTGAGGTCACGGCGCTTTCGGCGGGTATTGAGGTCAACAACGTTGGAGTTAGAGGTTGTTGAGAGCAAGGCGGTCCGTTCGGCAGGACGATAGGCCTTAAGAGTAACGCCCTGGAATGTTAACGGGACTCCCTCCCCACCATCTTCATTGCAACGCCCCCCGGCGAGTTCATGCAGTTTCATACGCTGCTTCACATCCGAGGCTTTACGGCGAAACTCGTCCATGCTCTGACGGTCAGCCAGGCACTGGGCCAGATCTTCGTTGCTCAATGTGAAGCGGTATACCACCAGCTTTAACCAATATTTAAAGTTACCCATGACTCTTCCTAAATGGTTTCGAATGGGTTAATTGTCTCATGCAACTACTGCTGACAAAGAATGCAAAGGAGATCGAAATGACCTCCTTTTCTTTCAGAATTTCAACGCAGAATGGAGGATGATTTATTTCGAGGCTGTCATTGATAGGTACTTTTTACACTGCTGGTGGACACGACCGGCAAGAATGATCGAGGCGCTATAGTCGAGAACATCTAACCCAAAATGATAGAGCGTTTCATCGTTAGTCGGCTCAAACCAGCGACGAACGCCACGACGGCCAACTTTCAAGAACCAGGAGATACCTGTGGCTTTGTCATGTTCGATGAAGAGTCTTTCAGCCCCCTGCTCATCGGTGATGATAAACCCTGCCCCTTGCGGGTAGATAAGGCCTGAAGCACCAGGAGGAATGCAAGTTGATTCATTGGCTGAGAAAGCCAGTCGCTTTCCACGCAAATTTACAAACTGAGTCACGCTATTGTCCTGAAGAAAAATGAACAGCAGATAAAAAAAGGCAGGCATTGGAACCCACATGCCTGCCTATGTGTGACGTCATTTTAAGATGAGGTGAACCTGTGACGAAGTAAAATGGGCGACAAAACGCGGTGCTATTTTTGCCCTGAAAAAACCTTCACGCGTGTATCTACCCGCTTGAAAACATTAACGCCTTCAGTTGATTCAGACTCGTCTTGGGTGAAAACCCCCAGAAATCGATATAGCGTTCGATTCAGTTCATCGCGCGAATGAGCCATTACGATGCGGTAACACCATGTTTCCTTATAGTTACGCTCAGGATTAAGGCTTTCTTCCCTTATCAGATCGCCATTAATGGAAAGTGAATTATCCCATTCTCCTGCCTTGTATAAACGTGGAAACCAAACCATCACATCCCCGGTCAACCCTATTGCTTCTACAGCGGCTTTGGGTAATCGCCAGCCTCCTGATTGATGGTGGCCTTTATCTCCATAGCCAAAGCACTGTAAAGCATCACGATGATATCTGAATACAGCGTAAGGTCCCGCCTCCAGGAAACCTGCATCAATATGTTTTTGAGCAGTATAGCGTTCTTCATAGTCCCAGGAGAGGAACAAACCTTGCATTTCCAGCTGGGCTTTTCTATCCCTGACGAACTGGATAAATTCGTCAACGAGTTGATTGATGGCATCCAGGGTTAGGTTATTGGTCGGAATGCGTTTTTCAATAAATCCGGTCGCTTCCAAAATATCTAACCGACGAATACCGTCAGCCTTTTTTGCATCATCGCTGTCATGGTGTGCTTCGTCTATCTCAAGATACAGCTTAAGTTGAGGGAAAAGCAGATCAGCAAGGTAAATCTTTCCAGATTCTCCTTCCTTACGGATGCACTGCTGGCAAACGAACTCAAGCTGCGGATCATCCAACTTGTGAAAGATTCTATTAATGATGTAGTGCTCCCAGCGCTTGTGTGAAATTTTTGATAATGCTCGGAGAACGTAGTCGGTTTTACTCATAGGTTTACCAGTGCGGCCGTTATGGCAAATCCCATTAACGGCCGAGAATATTAATGGAAATCAATAGTAAATAGTCTAACTTGCACTCCAGTTCCTTCAAAGGCATTTTCATATTGGCCGACCTGATGTACATCACACTCACGATCTATCAACGCCTGAATACTTTCGTCAGTAGCGCTTCCAGGTAAGATAACCACAATACGCCCTTCACTCTTAACAAACTGCTGCGCATGCTGTAGGTGCAATTTCCAACGATTGTCGGAGTATGGAGGATTCATTAACACACGCTCAAATAGGCCCAGTTGCGTTACCGTGGTACTGAGGAAATCTTGCTGGTGGGTATCCCAGCGCAAGCGAGAGCACATGGCTGCGACATTGTTTGCCTCGACCCCGATCACCTTAACACCTTCTGGCAAATTGCGAAGTAGCGCACCAAAGCCGATGCTGGGTTCAAGTAAAGTATCACCCTCACGCGGGTCGCATTCGTCCATAGCCGCTTTCTGGAGGTCCCCCGTTGTAGGGTAGAACTGATGTGTTTTTTGGTCGGGCAAGGTACCACTGATTGCGATCGCTTTAAACGCGTCCATCGGCCAGAATTCAAACTCGTAGACTTCAGGCTTTACCTCCACCGCGCCAAGGATACGGAAGATACTATCAAGTTCCTTTTTTACCAAGTCGGTGTATTGGTATGGTCGGGGCATCACGATAGTAAATGGAGCCGCACCATATTGCTTCGCACTGTGTTGGTTGTTTCGGGCCATTTCAGCCAATTCTGTGCAGGTTGGGAACGCAATCCGGTAATCAATTAAATCGCCCGTGTATTGCGTGTTTCGAGGTGCCTTGTTGGTTTTTCCTCTCTCTTTGAATTGAGGGATGAGGCCTGGCATACGGTAAGCCAGTACCGTATTGAGGTCATCGCAAACAGTCTCGGAGACCTGAATATGTACATTGCCGTTAAGGAAGCCTTTACAGGTCAGCGCGCCACCGTCTACCGATATCCATTCTCCCACGTTACTGCTGAGGGATTGCTCCAACGCCCACTTATTCACGATTTCAGCGCCAGGACGGCCTTGCATGAGGCCGATGATTTTACGCAGATCGCTGAGGTAATCCATATTGTCATAACCGCGTTTATAGTCGCGGCATGGCAGGCAATTGGTGATCACCATCTTCGGACTAAAACCTTGAGCCTTGTTAGTTTTGTGAAACACTGACAGTTTTTTGAATACGCCTTCGACCATTTCTGCGAAATAATCTTTTTTCTCAGTGGTCAGGCTTTTTGCAGTGGCGAGCACATTCTCTTCTGTGAAGGCAACAGGCCGTAGGGCGGCAAGTCGATCTGGAGATGCTTTGCGCCACTGCCTAAGCGTGTTGTACCACTCGTCTTTCCGGGCGGTTGGCATAAAATTACGTACACCAGTGAGATCCAATACTTTTTGCCAGAAGGACTCATCCAATGCGCAGGTGGCTCGCTGGAGATCAAACAGACAATCAACGGCCAATGTTGTCCCTATCGAGTTGTTACATCCGTCAGTAAAATAACGAAATGCCTGGCTATGACGTTTACCCATAACGACGAGGTGCAATGAGTCAATTTCGCTACGTGCATCGTGGTATTCTGCGAGTAGTTGCGTAAGTGCGTTGAACAGACGAAACCCTTCGTGTGGGGTTATACCGGCATGATGACCATCTATAGCTTGATACAGAGGAAGTATCGGCTGAAATTCAGTGGCGGGGTTGGGTTCGTAGATGGCTAAACTTGTCATGGGGTACCTCACTGGAAATAGAATTATTATCCGGTGGGACTAACCGCTGACGAAGGGAAAAAGTCAAAAAAAAAGCCTCGTCCTAACGAGGCATCTATTAAAATGAGGTACTACTTATTATCTCTCAACACACGTCGTCTTCAACATCCTCACCGAACTCATCGAAACAAACCCGCGTCGGGAGAGCGACTCCTTTGGGGCGAAACGTATGATGGAGCTGGAGGTTGTTCAAAAACTCTGCTTGTATGAGTATTTTTATACTGTTACGTAGAGTATCTGAGGTCGGGTTTAAGATCCAGCCACATTTTACGCGTATACCACGTTTATTCGTGATCAGCGCGGTGCATTCACTTTCATGATCGGACTCTTGATTGCAGTTCGGGCAAAGGAATACCGGCGTAGAGCCGCCTTCCATGAGGGCCTCGCGAAAGTCTTCAGCGGTCGGCCAGATATAAGCATCGCAAATTTCCGGCAGACGCTGCTCGTTATAGAACTGAGCCGGTGCATCATGACCTCGAATACCCTCCAGTGACTGAAGGATCCGCTCTGGCGAAAGAGATAACACATCGCTGTATTCTTCCAACTTCGCGTAGGTCGTGTTGCGCATTATGGTCACAGTTAACACGTCCGCGCCCGATCGCAAGGCTACATTTTCAAGCGCCTGAATAGCTCCCTCAACCGAGTTCGGTGGTAATTGGGTATGAATGCGTTGCGCTATCAGTGACTGGCTCATTTTCACTTCCTCAGGAATGGTTGTAATGCCGATTTTACTTCGGCTTGTGCCGCTGACTGAATTTTCCAGGTACTACAATTTGCTGCTCATGGTTAGGCCATCACTTGTCGGGATGTCAAAGCACAGGGCATTTCCAGACTGATATTCGTAGTCACCCATCAAATAGCAAAGTTTGAAATTCCCGCGATGGTACTGGCGCAATTCAAGCGGCAGACCCGGATTGGGGAAGATCTGTAGCTGAACAGTAAATTGGCCTTTTGTGGTCTGGAAATCAGTCTTCAAACCAGTGCCCGTTTCATTTGAGGCTCGAACAACAGGCTGCGTGACCGTGCCAACATCCCAGGTGGTGATCAAGGTTGTCGAACGCAAGTAATAAATCACGGAAAGCCCGGCCACAAGCAAGACCAAAAGAAATGCAATCAGGAACTCCCTTGACGTAATTGTGTACGACCAGTGTTTTTGCTTTTTGCGCGTGTTTTTTTTACGGCGCGGAGCTCTTTTAGGAGGCCGCTCAGGAGTAGTCATAAAAACCTCTTTTTAACTTTTCGTGGCAATTTTTAAGCCAGCCAACATGTACATCACTTGAATTTCACTCAAGGTGCTTAGGTTTAATTCTTGTATATATCTACATATCCCTTCCGGGGTTTCAACGATCGGCATGCCAGGCAATACACCTCCGCCAGCACGCTTTGCGAGATGCAAACCTGCATAGAGATGTTTGATCTGATGAGAAGAAAGCGCCGATATATCCAGGTGTGTCAGATAATCCCGCTGCCGCTGAATGCTATAGCGTTCGCGGACATCATACTCATCAGGTAGTGCAACAACGCCTTCTATGCTGGTTGCTGTGAATTTATCAAAGGGAGAGGAAATGCCAGCAACAATGAACCGTTGTTCGGCAACATTAACGACCTCACCTTTGGAAAGATGACCGTCCTGGTGCTGAATGAATACCGTGGATCCGGTATACAGGTTACCTGTCCAATATCTATAGGATTGAGACATTCCACGCCCCCTTTAAGTGATCTCACAAATACATGATATCAGTAGTTCAGAATCGACAAAGCCCGAACAAGTCGGGCTTTCATTTGGTTTATTCGAATTGACCGTCGGAGATGGTCTCCGATATATCTATCGCGAGATCGTTATCGCTGATATCTGCCAGGCGCTCGTAGCGGTAGAGCGGGATATTCAGGTGGCTGAGCAGGCCAATCAGAAATGCACTGTTCTCAGATTCGGCCAGTCGCTCTTCAGTCAGCATGACCAGTACAATTTCGCCGCTATGCACATCGCTTAGAACAAAGTTAAAGTTCATTCGCGACATAAACTGCATGGCACTTTTGACGTCCAGACTTTGGCTCTCAAAATCCTTTTCTTCGGCCTGAATAATGTCGGTCACTCTGACGCGTGGTGCAACCGCATATTGGTCGGCAAACATCTCAATCAGGCGAGAGTACAGATTGCTGGCATCGCGCGGGAGAATAAATTTATGGCGTTTGTACCCAACGTAAATGGCCGGAGTCAGTTCGTCATCACTGGATATCACGCCTTCGTGATCTTCCCTTTGATAAATTCGCTCACCCGTTTCGGCATCAATGGGAAACAACTCGTCGAGCGTTGGCTTCCGGCTCCCCTTTTCGCCGCCCGGTTTTTTTTCCGACTTCCCGGTAAAAAACAGTAAGTAGGCCAACCCTAATACACCTGCAATAAATACGGCCAATCCAATCATCTTGAAAGACATGACGCACCCCCGTGCCTGTCTTGGTGAGTAATTCCTGTTATACCGGCCTGTCCGCAATGTCGTTGCGGATCAGGTAGTCAGCCAGGTCCCTAAGTGAAGAAACGCCCAAGTCCCGCAGTACCGCAGGCGGGCGCTCTTTATTAATTTCGGCTTCACGCGCTTTGCGGACATTCTGCAAATATCGATACATCTCTTCCGGCAAAGTCATGGCTTTGGCACTCAACAGCGGGTAATCGCTGCGGGCAAACCACGCTTCATAGGCCGCATCCTTGCGAACGTGATACATGGAGGGATCCATTTGCCCCTCGACGGGCGGTTGCCAAGTATCGTCATTGCGCTTCTTGCGCTCCGTGGATAAGAACCAGGTTTCGAAAAATTGCTTTACCACGCTATCAGTTACGCTCATGGATTTTCCTTGTTGTACCACGGAGAGAAGTCTTCAAAATTCCAACCTCCCTCATCTTTGAGCCATTTCACGGCCAGAAAACGGAAGGGATAGTGTTCTGCTGCAAGCTTTATCTTGACTCTCGCGTCCTCTTCCCAATGCCCTTTCACTTCATGCACCTCCAGATCACCCGAGGTCAGCATGACGAAAAAGTCCGCTGTATACGTTGTTTTGTCGGCAAGGCGCAGTTTGATTGATTCGAACTTGAACCAGGCGACTTCACCAGCATGCATACGCCATTTCAGATGTTCGGCGTAGCGTGCTTCTGTTTTATTCATTGTGCCCGTTCGCAACCGCCCCAGCGCTTGGGTCCGTAGCTTTGCTGTCAACTCTGCGGGTGCAGACTCAAGGCTTTGCTGGATGGGCGTTACAGGCTGCACGTCTTTCTTTGGTACCGATTTTGAACTCGCGCTCCGGCCCATTCTCTGTTCGTATTCGCGTTGCTGTTCTTCAGTCCAACGAAGCATTAGACGTTACCTTCGGTTTCGATTACCTAATTCATACCCGGTATGGTTACACGTTATTCGTCGTCATCCAGCTCGCTGTTATCGGCCGCCTCACCACTTTCATCGCCTTCCTCTTTGTCACCCCCGTCAGCTTCAGTTGAGGACTTAGCTTCCCCGCCGAACGCAGCAATTAACTGATCAAGGAGCTCCATAATGACTCCGGTAAACAAAACGAAGTCTGCATCAAACCTCTGCACTTCATCTTCACGATCAATATCATCGTTTTGCTCAATGAGGGCGTCAGCAAAGTTCAGCCTTGAGATGACAAAGCTGTCGTTGATGACGAAATTAAGTTGCTCCATCCAGCTCATCGCCAGCTTAGTGACCAACTTGCCAGCTTCGATGTGGTTAGCAATCTCATCGCAAACCAGATCTTGTCGTTTTGTCGTCACAACGCCACCGTCTTCCAGAATAGCTTCCAGGGTCGCTTCATCGCACAACGCCAGGCCTGGAGGCAGCTCGGAAGAGCGAACCCACTCGGTCAGCTTCAGCTCAACCGGAGTTTCTAACGTGAAAGGTATGATAGGCAGAGTGCCCAGTGTTTTACGCAGGAGCGCTGCCGCGTCTTCAGCGCGTTTAAAGCTGGTGGTATCCACTATGATCAGCCGGGATTTGGGATCAATCCACATGTTCATGTTGGCGTATTTACTCAGTGCTTTGGGTAGCAATTCCCCTAGCACCAGGTCGTTCAGCGCTGAAATTTCTGTGCGTTTCAGACGACGATTTTGCTCTTTTTCCAGCTTGGTCACACGCTGGCGCACGAGCTCTTTTACCGTGGCCGGAGGAATGATTTTGCTCTCGTTACGCTGAGTCAGCAGAATGAGGCCATTCGCCTGGTGAGTAAGCTCTTCGTACTCTTCACCCAGCGGGCTGACCCAACCAGTGCGCGCCATATCCTGCGGGCCGCACGGCTGAAACATGAAGGGTTTCAGTTGTTCTGTGATGTTACTGAAGTCAATCTGGCGGGTGATGCGGTACACCACGACACTTTTGGGACGAAAAAGAGGCATAGCTCCCTCACTATGATTTTTAATCAGAAGGGGCTTGCCCTTTGATTTTTGTTTTGACAGGTACTGGATGCGGTCACGAATAGCCAATTGCACCCAATACACCACATTGTTGTCTTTGATAAATTCAAGGTATTGGCGACTAGCTTCAGCAGGGTCATACCGGTGAATGATGGCAATTTCATCGCAGAATCGCTCAGTTAGAGGATCCTTGAGCGGTGGAATTTCAAACACCGGCACGGTCATGCTGAGGTCTTGCCGGAAGATACAGCCCGACGGATAGCGATAATTTCATTCGCCTTTTTCCCTTCCCCCGTTCCGTTATAAACACTGCGTGGGGCAGAAAACCCTTTAACTGCGAATCCGGCATACATCTCGCGGATGTTCTCGGCATCATGGCTGGAAGCCACCACATGCACCCCTTCCTCCGGCAGAGTATTCAAAATGCCCACCAGCTCGCGTTGTTGGGCTTCAGAGAATCCGCTTGCGTGATAACCTGTAAATTTGCCCGGATTGACATAAGGCGGGTCACAGTAGACCACGTCACCTTCACCGGCCAGTTTCAGCGTTTCTTCATAGCCTGCGCAAAGCAGATCCACATTTGCAAGGCGGTCAGCCATGTAGCGGATTTCTTTCTCTGGCAGATAGGGTTTGCGGTAATCGCCCCAGGGTACGTTAAACTCCCCTTTACGCTTGTTGTACCGGCACAGACCACGATACCCGTGGCGGTTCATGTAGATGAACATCGCGGCCATACGGACTGGCTCAGCTGTACGTTCGTTAAATTCTTTACGGATCGCATCGTAGTGTTCGCGAGTACGGCACGTAGCATAGAGTTCAGACAGTGCAGCAATAACGCTTTCAGCAGCGTTGCGGATGGTGTCGTAAGTGTTGATTACGTCGGCGTTGATGTCAGCCAGTACGTAGTTTGAATACGCGGTATTCATCATCACTGCACCCGAACCACAGAAAGGTTCGATCAGACGGGCACCCTTTGGCAGCGCCAACTTCAGCTGAGCCATGACGCCTTGCTTACCCCCAACCCACTTCAGAACTGTATTCATTATTTCACCATAGAAAGCGGGCAACCCCACGTTGCCCACATGAATGGATAAGGCTTACTTGATGCCGTTTACCAACGCTTTGCGCTCTTCGACGAGATTACGGTTCTCATCGTGTGCCAGGAACGCTTCAAACTTCTCTGGATAACGGACGGCCAGCTTGACGATATTGGTTTCCAGAATACGGCCATAATGGATACCGGAGGCCGATGGGAAAACACCCAGGCTATACCAGTTCAGGTCGCCGAACTCTTCAGACAGGTTAACCAGGTCCAGCGACTGTCCTTCAATCGTGTTCACCAGCGCTTTGCAGATTTCTGCGGATTCAGTAAACACCCCCAGAGAGGCATGCAGAATGCGCGAGTCGATTGCACCCAGGGAACCGAGGCCGATATTGTGTGCTTTGCCGTCAAAACCAGTCATCATCATGGTGTTGGTGTCGTCATGCAGCTCATCAGCGGAAATGGACTCCGGCGAAAGCGTGCCGATCAGGTCTTGCAGGTCGGCCAGGCCTTTTTTAAAGCGATTAATGTCAATCGGTTTACGGTAAAAAATACCTTTTTTAAACTGGTCCAGCATTTCACCCAGTGAGTGAGCCGCTGACAACAACAGATACAGGTGAGGCACACTCACGCCGCTGATGTTAGGGATCACCGATTCGGTGCGAAGGGCTTCTTCATGGTATTGCTTCAGTTCCACGTAAAATCCTCAAGTTTCTTTATTGCTGGTGGAGCAAGAGGTAACTTTTGAAAAATAAATGTTACCCATGCGGGAGAAAGTGCTCTCATCATAACCGTTGACGTTTCCCATTCCCTTCGAAAAGGCGGTCAATTTGTCGTTGTTTTTCAGTGGGAAATGCCAGCAGCTTTGCACGATTGACGTGCGATTGCTTTTGGTTAACAAAACAAACAGTTAGTGCGACTTGTTAGAATCTGACTGGCATGATGATGTCGCAGCAGTCATCGCCGAAGCCGATTTCCAACCCTGTTACCGTGTCTTTCAGGGCAACAGTTATTTCTGTTTCTTCGTCTGAATGTGAGATCAAGCTATTCAGTGCGCGAAGCAGGTATTCGCAGTTGATGCCGATTTCAATTTTGTCTTCCTGCTCCCCTGCCACTTTTTCGATATCCAGCACTTCCTTGCACTCGATCAGGTTTTGATTAGGGGACTTAATCATCAGCGCATTACTTTTGAAAACGAATACGCCTGTACTGTTCGCATTCTTACTGACTGCGCCTGCATTGATGAGCGGCAGCGCACGGCTTAATGCGTCACGGAGCACCAAGGCATTTATGCTGAACTTCTCTGTATTGTGCTTAACAACACCTGCAACACGATGCCAATCGGGATAGCTGCCATTAATCAGATTGGAGACCAAGGTGACATCACCCAGGTTAAAGGTCAGGTAACTTTCGCTGTAGTCAATACGGAAATTTCCTTGGTTTGCACCCAGCAACTTCATGAGGATAGGACATACTTCGATCGGCAGGATGACCCCAGAAGAAGTCCCAGACAGAGATGCAGGGGCTACTGGTGTCACGATCTCTTCTTGTGGTTCGTTCGTAAACAGTACGTCTTGAGTCATTACAGACATTCGGTGCCCATCGGTCGCGACGGCGTTGAAGGTATTTTTATCCAGACTCAGGAAAACCCCATTCATGTAATGGCGAACGTCATTCTTACCCGCAGAGTGCATGACACGTTGCAAGGTTCGATGCAGCATATTGGCAGGGAAAGTGATGCTGTACTTGGCTGTCAAATCGGACTCGTCTACAACCGGGATTGTGTCCATACACAGAGGAATGTTGTAAGCATTTTTGCCGGTACGAATGATGAGGCGATTTCGGTCTTGGTCGCATCGTACATTCACGGTTTCTTCACCTTTCATGTTACGGAACAAGGTGCTGATATGGGTTGCAGGTACAGAGGCCACCATATCACCGTTGGCTTTATGGACCACTCCACGGGAGATCACTTGCCCGGTATTGTAATCAACACCGAGCGCGCTCAGGTTGTCCCCTACCAGGGTCAGGGTCAACATTTCCAATACTTTGAACTGAACGTTACCACGCTTAATGATCATGCAAGGCGCATCGATGATACGCAGCATGTCATTTGCAGAGATGTCGAAGCCTGGCAGATCTTTGAAGGTACGCTTCTTTGGTGCCGCTTGCTGATTCAGAGTTGTGGTCATGTCGGATCCCTATAATTTAGTAAGTAGTCATAATTAGACTACCTCGACCCAAACTGGTGACGAATAGCAAAACAGCGAATTATTTAGGATAAGTGAAGTATTATGGCTTCACAAAATAAATGGGGTCACTTGACCCCATCGCCTTCTGTTAACGCAGACAATCCGCCATAGTAAAATATCCGAGCCGCCGCATCATGTCGTACATCTGGCGGGCTTTACCGTTAGGACCTTCGTGCTTACCCAATTTGTAGATCAGAACGCGCATCCCCATCAACACACTTTCTGTATCGGGTTCACCTTTGAGCAGGGGCTTATCTGTATTCTCCAGCCAGGCTCCGTGCTGTGCAAAATGCAGAATATCCCCGGCCAGTAATTCAGGCTGCTGTAACATAAGATGGCAAGTAGTGAGTGCAAACTGAGTTGCTTCGGCTTCACTGACGTTCAATGTAATTGCCAGATCAGCCGCTGAATTAACGGTCATAGTGCATTCCTTTCCCATGCCTCTGGGTTCCCTCCCAGCGTCAGCACCAACGCCTTGAGTCTTTCCGTTTCCGCATCCGCTTCCAGTCGTTCAGCACGAAGGCGCTCATTTTCAGCTGTCAACTGCTCGTTAGCCCCACGCTCAGAGTTAACTTCATCTTGAAGTCGCTTGAGTTCAGCCGGATTGTCTCTGTCTTGCTTGGCTTTTTCACGGTAGAAAGTCAGTTGCTTGCCGAATGAGACGTTCAGTTGCTGGAGGGCATTAAATTGGCGCAACAAACCTTGATAGTCAGGAGCCGGGGAATAGCTGCCTTTGTAATCACCGGACAGGTTAGCCAGCGTTGAGATCAGCTGTGTGATGAGCTCTGAGGGGGCCGTGACTTTTCGCAGATTGTCAGCACAGACCCCTTTCTCTTTCAGCGTCTCAAGTGTTTGGTTCAAAATCGACTTCATGTTCATGATGAATTACTCCGGTTGCTGATGTTGAAAAAAGTTCACTCACCTACGCGAGCATTATGCTGACCAAGGTTTACCCACCGCATCTAATGCGGCGATAACGGTTTGACGATAGGCGGCAACTGCCCCCGCGACCTGTGCGGTATAGACCCTGTCAGAAGATAAATCGACGGGTTGGTTGATGTGCTCCACCAGACGATCCAGCGCCGCAATTAGGTGCGTGACATTCTCATAGCCAAAATCACTGTCTGCCCGGTCATACAGGGCGATGACGGCATGGTGATGTTCGCCATGCTCTTCGAAGTGCTCGCGAAATTCGTCAGCCAACGCACGCATCGTAGCGATAGCGGAATGCGTTTCGGGTGTCAGCAATTGCGATGCCGGTTGTTTCAGGCGAGCATGGTGGCAGCGGACCCAGGCATTCCATTCCACGTTGAGGTCGATACGTTCAGAGTCATCATCATCATCGACAAAGCCTGCGGCTACTAGCTCAGCGGCCGTGGCGTGGTTGATGTTTAAGCGCGATTGCAGATCCTGTATGAACAACTGCCGCAGGTTCAATAAGCATGGGTCTTTCATGGTGTGTCCTTCTGGATAATTTGAGATAGCATAACGTGGGTGATATGGCTCACGAAATTTTTGCGTAGAAAACCCGCTGGTTTAGCGGGTTGATGATCTGGCTGGGTTACTTGGGGCCACTAAAGGTGTTTTCGATAACTTTCTGACTGCGTTCAACCCAGTCGCTGCTGTTTTCACAGTTAACGTTGGCTTCGAATACCTGGCGTGCGGATGTGTACATGGGGCTGTTGTACCCCCCACGATTGGCAAGCATGACGCGGATGCCGTTGAGGTAGGGATAAATCGGGTCCTGCAAGATAGTCTGATCCACATCACCAGCTTGCTGACAATGCTGGGTGCGCATTTTAATAATGTCCTGAGCAACCTGTAAGCACTCAGGGCAGCTGGCTTTGTAGGATTGGAATTCTGCCATTGATTTTCCGGCAACAGGTCGCCCACTCGCATTGGTAGGAATTTCAGCAAAGGCACTGGTCATACACAATGCGGCAATGGCTCCGGCCAGAAATGGTACGCCACGGATACGTTTAAACATGTTTTTTCACCTTGTTAATGTTCACCCAGACGGGTAGCTCGATCCTACTACGGACATGATTTCCACTCGCCCGAAAAGGCCAACAAAACGAGGACTAAAAACGATGACATGGAGCCAGGCTAAAGATAGCTTATTCATATCGTATATGATTAGGCGTAAACATGGAAAACACCACGCAACACCGGAACTCATCGTTACAACAAGACGTAATGTACGTATTGCTTAAAATTAGGGCGCGTAACAGCAATCCAATTCCTTTCACAGCCATCTTCTCGATCCTTAACAAAGGCCGTTCCCGTGAGGTAGAACGCCCCAATTTGCGCATATCTTGTAGAACGTTGGTGGAGCGAAGGCTGTTGCTCAAGTACCGTGACCCACGCTCACTAAAAGTCGCGTACACATTAAGCGAGATTGGCATTGAATTGGCAGAGACTATCCGCAAAGGGCGCGAGGACGAATGAGGAAAAGAAGACCGGCACAGGGCGTGCCGGTTCAAAGGCTAACCTAAATAACGACGGCTAATGGAAATAACACTGCGACGACGAGCTGGTAATAAAGCTGCTTGCTTATCAATTACACGCTCGGCATTATCGACTTGAAACTTCACGCGGTAGCCCTTCCCTATCAGCGCTCGCCGCATGTGTCTGTCCATTTGGTCACGCGACCAGCCGAAGGCAAATTCACGATCACCACCACTACCAGATTGAGGCCCAGCGATGATATCGCGGACCCGTTGTTTCAGAAACTGACCACGAAGGCCGTATCCGGACAGCTTCCGGCGTAGCTTTTTAGTCGTCATTGAGTGCGTAGACTGTCCGTTTTTCACGTTATTTCTCCACTTGTTACGCCCAAGGGGCTAATTGATACGTTGGCCTGGCATTGGATTCGATCTGTCTCCACGTAGTGAGGCTTTGATAATCCCTATGGATTGCTCAATGCCACGGGTATCTTGCCCTTTATTGGCAAGGATGTGCTTTTGCTCATTCAGCGCCATGATGGCATTTTCAACACCAGCACTAAACACGTCAGTCTTCACCTTTTCAGTGGTGATAACACCATTGGTGACAGCCTCAAATCCATTAACGATTTCGTTAAGTGCCAATGCGCCTTCTGGCTCAAATTGTTGGTAGTTGTGTAAGTCAATGAACGGCAGCAGGTTATCCAGCAGGCCGCGTAGCGCATAGAACATTGTCAGCAGATACAGGTTGTCATTCTCAGTCGAACTGTTATCGGCGATTTTTTTTGACAGTGTTTCTTGGGCTTTCGCGTTATACCGAGTTGCCCAAGCCTCACTCACGCAAGCCAAGAAGCGTTCCCCTTCTTGTTCGGTCGCTTCCAAACTCGGGACGCCAAAAGAACTTGGTAAAGCCTCTCTCCAGGGGATCCGAGATAAAAACCTCCATTAAATGGCTATTTTCAGCCAGGAGGGTATGTTCATGGTGTTGAGCGCCCATCGCGAGTTCATTCAGGGCTTTAGTTGTTTTTGGGTCAATCATGCTGATTTTCCATATCAGCGGGATGCGTATGCACTGGCGCGCGGCCATGTCGCATGTGGTACAGGGTATCGCGGTGCTGTTTGGCATCCATCGTGTTATTGTTTTTGTTTCCCCAAGACAACGATGAAATTAATTTTTTGAAGAACGCTTTCAATTTAGCCTCTCTGATTTACGGCAGAATTTATTTCTTAATCAGTGATATCTGCGAGTGAAAAGTGGTAACACAAGAATGCTACCACCGGTTTAACCGCTGTCGAAACACCTTATCTCGGCAACAATCCACAATCTCCGGCAATGGTTAAAACGTCACCATTGCGGATCACAACACCAATGTTACGGATATGCTCAATCTTGCCTGCCGCACATTCACTGGCCTGCGCCATTTGCGTAACCAGCTGGGAAGATGCTGCGGTAGCCTTATCCAGTGCCGCTTCAGGGGTATTCAGGAAGAATACATAGAATGTAGCAACCGCCCCCAGCATGACCATCATCACACTACGAAACAGCAATGACGCAACAGCAAAGCCTGCCACAGCAATCCCCGCGTAACTGAGTGCCTGGCCGATACTACCGTTGTTGAGAATGGCATTCAGTGATGCCTGTATTTCGTTCATGTCAGACTCCGAGAGATAGAAACAGTAATGCAGCCCGGAAGGCTGCATAACGGAACGATGGTGGATGTTAGAATGGTGGGTCGTCGGTATTTGGCGCACCCCAACCGCCTTGGCTGTGCTGTTGCGAATTTTGTTGCGGAGCACCCCATCCTCCTTGCTGGCCGCCAGGTGCATTATTCGGTTGATTATTTGCCTGGCGGGGGTTTTGCTGGTTCTGTTGCTGCCCGCTGGCAGGGGCTGAACCGAGCATTTGCATAGTGCCACCAGAAGCCGGATTGACTACGATCTCAGTCGTGTAGCGATCCGTGCCGCTTTGGTCTTGCCACTTACGCGTGGAAAGTTGTCCTTCGATATATATTTGCGAGCCTTTGTGCAGGTACTCACCAACAACATCGGCTAATTTTCCAAAGAAAACAACGCGATGCCACTCTGTTTTTTCTCGTTGCTCACCCGTCTGCTTGTCACGCCAGGTTTCAGATGTTGCGATTGAAATATTGGCTACAGAGCCACCATTTTGCATTGCACGGAGTTCGGGATCTTGGCCGAGATTCCCGACAATGATGACTTTGTTAACACCACGTTGTGCCATACGACTATCCTTCTGGTATTGATGGTTGACTGAATTACCATCTTTATTTTACGGATGTGCGTCAGATGACAAACCTTTAAGGGGGACAAAATGGGGTGCTTTTCCAGAAACATTCTTAGGGAAAGGAAAATAAAAAAAGCCCGGAAGCCGGGCATGGTGATCGTTATGTCTAACGAGGTAAAACACTTTTTTTATATTTAATAGTGGTGCTGGCTAACTGTATTGCATTCCCTGGTGAGGCGCAATTGCTATAGGAGTTGTGATGCCAATTCCGCAGCATGTTTTTGAGCAATATCAGGAATATCGATGGCAGAGATAAGCGCATGCTTAGCGCCGTCAGCACTGACTCCGTACACCACCCATCGTAGCGTATCGCCAGGCGCTGCAACCAGCTCATCGACATCGCCGCTCGCCGGAAGATCAATGATTTCGTTACCGATACCTTCGGCACCGTAAGCAATGCGGATAAAGCCGTGCCCTGTTCCCAGAGGCAATTCGTTAAGGACAAACTCACGTAGCGACACGAGTTCTTTCTCAGCGGTTTGTGTTGCCAGATAATGAAGGTTTGGGATGCGGCTTAAAATTTCAGCCGCACTGGCGGTGTCGCGGGTCGTGGACATCAAAATATAAGCAGCCCACAGAGCGCCAGCGTTGAATTCATTTGAAGTTAGTGTAGTCATGGGAGTCCTTATCTTTTTTGTCGCTTGAAGCTTTCGCTTCCATATTGTTTGAAATATTCAGTGAAGCCTTTATCGCTTTCACGCGTTGCAGATTCAGCGGCCGCAGTTGCTTTTCGCATGTCACGCTCGGCGACTTCTTTGCTCAGCTGCATATATCGAGTCATGTTGTCAGAACTGGGATCCGTAACCACCTCTTCATAGGCAGATTGGTAGCGTTCATCAAGTGATAACCCAAACGTGGTTGAACATCCTGCCAGAAAAAAAGCCAGAGGTAAAATGATTAATTTATTCATGTGGTTACGCCATTTTCAGAGCCAGAGTCTGTGTTTCGTTTTACAGATTTTGAGAACCAGACTCGGGCTTTCGTTTCTGATAAGGCCACCAAAGTGATGGCCGATTGAGGTTATTTGGACACAGCAGAACCGACAGACATCAGGGAACCTGCATTGATGAGACCACCAACGCTTTGCGCCAAATCAGCGGGCATAGCCACCACTTTCGCGTTAGGGCTGGTTGCCAGCACAGAGAGAGTCTCAATATAGTTGTTCGCTAACTGGAAACTCATTGCTTCGCGCCCCCCCTCAATCGTGAGTGCTTCAGCCAATTTCGACGAAGCTTTGAATTGCCCATTAGCCAGCGTTTCCAGCGCAGTAGCTTCGCGAACAGCCGATTGCTGCTTCGCCTCTGCATCCAGGATCATGGCTTCCTTCTTGCCTTGCGCCTCCATAATGGCAGCATTTTTATTACCGGCCGCGAGCTCTTCGGTCGCTTTGCGTTCACGAACCGCAGCAGCTTGCTTTTCCATTGACTTCAGCATTGAGTCGGAAGGTGTAATATCCTGAATATCCACAGTACGCAGGCTTAGGCCCCAATCAACCATCTGCACGTCCATACTCTGACGTAAACGTGCGGCCAGTTCGTCACGGTTGGTCAGCGTCTCATCGAGCTCCATCCCACCAACGGCGTTGCGGATCGTGGTCATGACCAGATTACGCACGGCGGTGTTGAAGTTATCAACCCCGTAGGCAGCTTTTTTCGGATCTGCGACGCGAATGAAACAAATCGCATTAACCTGCGTCATGGCGTTATCTTTTGTGATGGCTTCAATGCCTTTCACTTCGATCATCTGATCTTTCGCCGACATACGGTAGGCGATGTTATCCAAAAACGGGATCAGGATGTTCAGTCCGGGATTTAACGTCGTATGGTATTTACCCAGGCGCTCGACCACCCATTGGTCCGCCTGAGGCACGATGCGCACACACTGGTACAGCGTGATACCGAGAAACACAACAACAACAGCAAGACTGATAAGTCCAATCATGTTTTTTTCCTATCCAATCAACGTTATTCCGCAGTCACTGCGGCGACTAAAACAACACCACTACCAACACTCACAATTCTGACACGAGCGTCGCGTGGCAGCACCTCTTGTGATTTACACGGCCATTGCTGGTTACCCTGAACCGGCTTTGTCAGCAAAATCACACTTTCCCCACCTTCCGGTAACGCAAATGCCAATTGACCGACCTCGCCGATCAATGGTTCTTCCACGTATCGCTTCGGCTTATTGCGTGAGAACTTCACCCAGAAAAACGCACAACACACCGTTGCAATGCACCAAATGCTAATCTGCCACTGCAAACTCACATCAGGAGCAATCAGCGTGATAGCTGCTGGAATTATCGCGGCCAGCGCCATCCATAGGCCAAAAAAAGTCAATGTGAACAGCTCAATAATGCCAAAAAGTGCGCCCAGTCCCACCCAAATCCAAACCACTGTAACCCCCTTAAAACATCTAACCGATCATAAAAACGTAAGCGGCCAACTTGTAGGCCCCGGTGCCGGATAGCAGAGCAATTAAGCCACAGAGAAATGACCACTCTTTTTCACGCCTGCGCATGACAAGGCCATCTGCCCGACTGCACAAATAAGGCATAAGTGACAGCCCCAAAAATGTCAGGCAGGTAATGCTCAGCAATGCAGCAATGAACGTTAGCAAATGAGCAACCTCTCAGGTGGTCGGATGAAGGATACAAAAATTACGCAGGACGCTCAGCATTAAACGTCCGCAGAATGGGGACGAAAAAAGTACCAGGCGACAATGCCCAAATCAGCAGCAATCCAAGGGATATAAGCCCAGGAATGATAGCTGTCTGGAGAAATGGCAATCCAACTGAGTTGCACCAGTAGTGTGATAATACTGAGCAGCCAAAATGTCATGAGATACCTCAACGATAGTGTTAGTTCGTATGTAGAGAGTTAATCACGAGTCATTCGGGTGACGAAGTTTTCAGGACCTTTTGGGTTACTCCTTCAACGAATTTCCACCGATGGCCGCGACCTTCAAAACCATAGGCTTCACATTCGTAGCCTTGGCGCATCAATGACGTGTTTATGCCGCTGACCGCACTACTCCGGCTCGCCCAGTGATAGCCACCGTTGACGTTTAACCAGTCAACAATCTCAGCAACATGCCTTTGTTTACCATCCCCCATCAACGTTTCAATACGGATCATGGTGCGTTTCCAGTCGGTCATAAATTGTCCCGTGCCTGTGGTGCCCGCAACGGCGATCCGCATATCGTCGTGAAGCTGAGCCCGCAAGATTTTCCCTTGATGACGAGAGCCAGGAACCATGCGAGGTTCAAGCTGAACCCTGAGAGAGTAATGGGCTTCACTGATCTTTTCGGTGACTCCGTCATAACGCAGTTTTCGTGAAGGCGACTTCTCAACTTCCAGCAAACCGATACCCCACTGACGCATGAGTAACAATGGAAAGTCTCGGCGGGCAGACGACTTCTTACAGGCCACATAGATGAGATGGGGAAGGCCTACCTTGTTATTGCGATATGGATAGAACCAGGCCATAGCTTGTTCCAGTACCGGCAAACCGATCGCTTTTTTGCACTCAATGACCTGTACAAAAGGACCTTTCGTGGCAACAAAATCAGGACGCTTTCCGTGGTGTTTTAAATGTACTTCGGGATAGACCTCCCAATGCAGCCACTTCATCCAGGCTTCAACGCACGCGGCAATTTCAGCTTCCGTCATATCGTTGCTGTCAGGCGAAGCGAACTCAGGCTGGTGAGGCAGGTAAGTGGTAAAGCTACATTCCACACCATCATGCGTACCGAAACGTCGGTTGTGTTTAATCATGTGGTCAGCATAGTGACTCATTGGGCATTGACCTCCTGATCTGCCGCAAACATCATTGATAACGCGATAGTGACCTGGGTGACTGTGCGATGGCTAAACGCCATGATATATGCCTGCGCAGCGGCACGAGCGTTCTCGTCTTCCACCTGCGCTATAGTTATGAAAGCTTCGGTATGGCTGGTGGGATATACCCAGCCAGCCCACCAGCTTAACGTGTAATTGAACAGTAGAATAAATGCTGTGAATAGCGTCCAAAGTGTTGCAAACGCAATCAGGCATAACATCATGCACGACAGGAACAACGCGGCCAGTGAATGCCAGCTGTCTACATCAGTGGTGATGACCCGCACAACAAACCCGACGGCACTGGCCCAGAGTGCAACAGACAGTAACCCACGTTTTCGATATTGCTGCTTCGCACCATTTCGCGCCATCATGATTTTGAACCACAACATGAAGAGCGTCAGATAGACTTTTTGTGTGAAAGTGGCGTTAGCCCAGTGAGGACGCACGCTCTTCTCCAGATACTGGTTGGCGTATTTCATCTTAACGTTGGCTCCAGTCGTGCTTCAGTGCAGATATGCTTGGGCGCGGGGCTTTGCCTATCCACTCGCAGCAGGTGAACCAGAATCGGTTAAATTTGTAGGGGATGTGGGTGTAATACCGATCGCCGTCATCTTCTTTGATTTTTTCACCGGCAATGACGGGGTGTTGGTGGCAGAACGGGCATGCCGCTGCACCGTCTGCCATTTCTGGCGCGATCGGGAATTGTGTAGCACCTAACATTTCCGGATCACCCGGCATGCGATGACGCCAGTGGGTGCCTTCTGGCAAGGTGATGAATTCATCGTCCAGTACGTATTCAAAGGTTGGCATCAAGACGTGATGCACACCGTGTTTACGCCAGCGTAACTGCGCCAGAAATTCAACTGTTTCCTCCGGCTTGGATTCCATCGGGACACGGAAGCGATACACGCCGGGAGTGCTTGGTAACCCTTCCCCCTTGGTGCCCACGGGATGCCAACAAACGTTCGCAGTAGGAATTGGATTGTGGTTGGCGTCATCCGCCATTGGTGAAAATGATTGAGAGTCAAACATGATATTCAGCACTCCTTTCGTGCAGATCGCTTTACCGAGTTGAATGAAAACACGCAGGCGCGCGCAGAATGACGAGGGTAGTTTCATCGGCGCACCTGCCCTACAGTGGCAATGCCGTGCAAGATAAACTCTGGAGGGGATCCGTTTTCAATGCGATAGATGGATAAGAAGACAAATAGCGCAACCCAGACAGTCATAAGCGGCGAAAGCATGAACGGCAACACTGTCCAGGTGGTCAATAGGAGCAGGCTCAACGATGCCCCTGCCACAATGAAAATCTGATAAAGCACCAGCTTGTAGTTGGCGACCATACGCAATAGCGCATGTGTCCGAAAGGTTGCATTATGGCGGAAGTTGCGAAACTCAATCCACATCAACCCGATCCAAAAGACATACGGGCTAAGACTGGCAGCGGCGTTAATCAGTAACATATCCCGCAGCGCCATCATCACTGAAGCTCGGTTGGTCTGTGAATATAATTGCCCTTCCGCAAGCAGGTGTACGGCACGAATAAACCCGTTATCCGCAATGTTCAGCAAGAGAACAATGATCGCGAAAACACCGAAGCCAATACGCAGAGCATTGTGTGACATTTCAGAGGTTTTCAAGCCCCAACCGATAGCGGATGTAGCCCCACAAATATAGCCGACACCCAATAGCGTTGACTGTGTCAACGAGGTTTCCTCAAACCCGGCCAGAGAGAACCAGCAAAGGCAGAAAACGCACATCACGCTAAGGCAGCACAAAAGACTACGTCGAGAGATGAGCGGGTAACGCAGTGCGCATGCCGCAATGTGTTGAAGCTCAGCAAACGGAAGAATAAACAAGCTCCGCATCAGCCTGCCCTCCGGCTTTCCAAAGCCAGTCGATTCCGGATCAGTGTGTAACGGTCATGGAAAAGGTGGCTTTCTGCAATTCCACTGGCCTGGCGACTACAGAACCAAGTCACATCATGAACTTGTGCATAAGAGACGTGTTCTTGCTTGTTCAGCAGTACAATGAGTTCACGAATGACGTCTTCTGGCGCACCACTGGCCGCGAACCGAAGCAAAGCTGCATGCGTAAACGGGGTTTCAATCGCGGAGATTTGGTAAAACAGTCCACCAGGATAACGCGCTAATGCGATCATTGAGACCATCACAGCGGAAGCTGCGCCTATCAGTGTCAACAATGGCATTACACCACCCATCGCTATAAAACTGGCCCCAGCGCTCACCATCGTCATTCCCGTGATCAGTGCAGTTGTTCCGGCCAAATTACGCTTCATGGTAACGCGGCGCATGCCCTCTAACGAGATATGACCCGCTCTCGCTTCCTGTTCAAGGAAATGCGAAAGGGACTCGTTGTACTCGGTGCCGGGTGTAATACTGCCTCTAAATTTGGACATAGTGCCCCCTGTGCTTGTATTACTGACAGGTTAACCCTGAGGCACTGACTGACGAAATTAAAAGGGCAGCAGAATGAGGGGGTTTTAAGACAAAAAAAGAGCCTTTTATTGAGGCTCTCTTTTGTGAAAATGGTGCAGCGCTTAGCGCTAATCCGGTAACGCGAGCAGGTGATAAAACGGCTTTTGCGCCAATTCCGTATTGGATAGGCCCCAACAGCAAGAAGCCAGCAGCGACTCCACTTTGTCCACCCTCCCTGTTAACACCACTTCGACTGGGTCGGTTTGTGTGCCGTCGTTATTGAAACCGGAGTCTAATGAGGCTTTTCTGATCCGTAGGTAGTCCGTATTTGCATTTAATCGTGCCGCGTCCATCTTCAGCCATTCCACTTCCGTTAACAGTGAGTACGGCCAGCCCATTTGAGACAGGGTACCCAAGATCGTTGTCAGCCGATACAAGTCGTTTTGAGTGGTCAGCTTGCCAGTCCCGCTGTCGTACAAGTATTGAAGCTTTTCCTTCAGCTTGGCATTGGTGGGGTGATTCTCACCTTGGCTGATAAGCCAGCGCAAGTCAGGGGCAACGTCCTTGTGAAAACGCTTTTGACGCATTGCCTGCTTCAACCATTCGAAGAGAAAAAGGTGCTCTTGTATATTTCCGTTAGCACGGCCATCTCTTTTGGCAATACCCAATGCGGTAAGCGCACACCAGGCAAGGTGCGCGCTCATTTGGTTTAAGGTCGTCTTTGTTTGGTTCATAACGTCAAGTATTGCCTATATTTCTCTTTTGTTTACAGCGCTATTTTACCCGAAATCTCACTGATATTCATGACACAGTTGCCCTGGGGCTGAGTTAAGACGTTAGTCAAATGCGAAGTCTTTAAAAGCACACTGACTACGTTAGCACCTTTTTCGCAATGTTAGTGGTCTGGGTGTTCTAACGAAGGTGTATCCTGAGTCAGACCCGTTTTTGCAATACTGTCAGTCAGCGAATTAATATTTTTTTCCATCTTAAGGCGAGCATCGTGATTGTCTTTTTCTTTTTTTGCCCGGAAAAGCATGGCATCCACGGCTCGGGTATGCACCGCGCTCATCGGCACGCCGGACATGACAACTGCATTGAGATAGTCAATGGCGGGACGCTCGTCCTCTGGCCCATAGCCCAATTTGTCGTAGGCATCCTTAGACACCGTATAAAGCAATTCAATTTCACTGACTGTTAACAGAGCCTTGAACTTAGGCAAAGCCCCATAGAAGAACAGACGAGTTAAGACCAGGATGCTACCACAACCCAGCGCGTAGTACCCCGCCAGATCCATTACACGGTGAAATTCTGAGTCACCGAAACCGACCAGATGGGTACATAAATAAGTAAAGCCATACAAGACCACAAAAAATAACATTGGCGTCAGCACAGCCGACAAGAGGATATTTTCAATAAACACAGTGACCTTCAGCATACGGCTATTACTCTGCCGTTGCAGGTACAGTTGAATGTCTGTCTTATCCATATTCATCATGCTCTCTTTGAGCGCTCAAACCGTTCGTGTTAGACGGTCTGAGCGTTACGATATTTAGGGGCGGCTATACGACCGTTTTGTTTTTTCAATGGCAGATTCGAATGTCTGGCTCAAGGCGTTCAGCTTGGAATCACGTTCATCCGCCTCGACCAATGCGTTAATTTTTCGCCGGTGGCGATAATTCATTGGGATCCCTTCCCTGATCAGAGTGTCGAGGTAATCAATACCCGACTTTTGTATTGACTCTGAACACCCCATTTCTTGGTATACGCTGAACGTTTTGGAACAAAGCGCCTCGATTTCACTTACTTCCAGCAGCGGGCACAGGCGTGGAAACACACACGAATAGTACAAATGCACAAAGGCCAGCAAGCAGACACAGCCCCCGGTAAAGAAGCACAACGGGATGAATAAGAGCTCATCCACAATTTTCGGCATGATGATCAGGTGAGCGATAGAAAACAGCAACGCCATGATAAGGAAGGAGATAAGCGGTGGTGTGAGGATGCAGTCCATCAGACGTGTGAACTTCAACAACCCACAGGAGCTTTGACGTTGTAGGTACAATTTGATGTCAATTTGTTCAGTTTTCATGTTGTCCTCTTCGGTTAACGGTCGTTTGCTTTTTTCTGTACATCTTCACATTTGGGCGAAACCCCGTGCGAGCCCTGCTCTTGCGCACTCAGGATCCACCAGCCATTTTCGACTTTATGCCTTGGGCTCAACCCGTCATCATCCGCCCAACGCATTGCTACCACGAAGTTATAATTGTTAAGCCAGCGGACAGCTGTTTGACAGTACAAGGCATTTTGCAGCATTGCTTTAATGCGATTGCTGATTTTTTTTGCCTCAGCGGGACTGCTCGTTGGGTTGACGTTGAAAATCAGCGCCGGATCTGCCTGCATCATGCTCCAGGTGATAATGTCTGCTTCAGAGACTCGTGCATGGCACTGCAAAAACTCGTTATTTCGGATGGCAATACGCGACACCGCACTTGGCCGAACAGCATTGCTTTCCAAAAGTGTCGGTAATTTATCTCGGTACTGCATCTGGTCAATTTGCTTCGACTGTAATGCCGAATCTGGTTTTTCCAGTGTATGCGACCCGTGACCCGCGATTAAATATCCGGCATGGTGATTGTGCAGCGCCTTGTAAATCCACATCGGGAACCGGTGTTCAGCCGTCATGCTGGTGGCAACAATCAATGCCTGATCGTAATCAGGGAAAAACACTTTTTTATGCGACCCGAATTGAATGGTTTTTGCGCCCATCAATAGTGGTGAGCCTACAGAACGATGATAAGGTGCGGCCAAGGTAGGTCCTCCGATACAACGTTGAAAGTTAGAAGGTACACATCGAGACGTAGCCCGACTTCTCCGATACGTCTTCCGGCTTTTTATCCAACTTGACTTGGCGATCTTCGTCGCGCATTAAATCGTACCGCAACACCTTGGTGCCCAGAGATTTTGACATGTCTCGGCAATGGATAAGGATGTGAACACGATTGGGTGGCAGGTGCGGGAACCGCTGCAAAAGGATTTTTGTGAACACGACAAACGACGTTTCATTGGTGTCAAATCCATATAGGTCTTCCAGGATGAAGTAAGTGTGATTTTTATTTCCCAACTTCCCCGGCTCAGGGCACAGCTTGACGCGAAAATGAATGGCCTCGCAGGACCATTCACGGTGCGGCAGCGCCATGAGTACGAAGTCTTTTAGTAAAGTGGACATAGAACCTCTCTGGTTGTGTTAGTTGCGCCCTTGGGCGATAAAAAAATTTTACGGGCAGTGATCCCGGTGACGAAATAAATCAGATCTGTTACAGGCAAGAGTTGCTTTTCACACAGAGGCGTACATACGCCGCTTCGACTTTCTGATGGATTGACGTAATGTCGTTGTGAATGTTGCTAAGTTCGATCCGCCTGGCATGGTAGGCGTTGGATAGTTCTATGCAGCGAAAACGTTGAGCCGCGATGTACTCGGCATGACTGGGGTTTTCCTGCATCGCAACGCCCCACTGCTTAGCAGCACGTAAGTACAAGTGTTTTGCCTCAAGCTCAAGTGCGATTTTGACTGCATCCACCTCGGGCAAATACTGTTTACCCAGGCGGTCAACGATATTCGATAAAACCTTCCTGCGTGCCATCAGACCAACTCCTACGGATAGTTGAAATATTGTACGGAATTGAGAGGATGGTACGATCGGTTGGGAAGTTGACGAAGAGAAAAGCAGGACAAAACGAGCGCCTTTTATTGCGTCTCGTTTTACGACGTCGCTAGCTTGGATATTAAAAACTTAAGGGGCAATTCAAAAGATTCTTTGTAGAATCTAAATTGTACTAGCACTGACTTGTGCTCGATGCTACGGCAAATCACAAATCAATTTTAAATATTGGCCTGTACTAAATATTCATATAAAGCGTTCTATGCCCCGGATTTATCTAGCACCACAACAGCTGGATTACTCTTTATATTTTTAATAATGATTCTGCCGTTGTTATACACTATAGTACGATGAGTTTTTGTTAGAGAGTCATCCCAATAACAAGGGTCGGAATCAAGATCTTTCCAATCATTTGGATTGTTTTCTTGTGGACGAAAAACCCCCATGCGAGTAGTGAAATCATTTTTAGGAAGACCATAAAAATCTTCAACCTCTGCCATTATACGAACCAGCAGAGAGAGCGCCTCTTTACGATCAGCAACAGGGGGGTGAGCTAGAAGTTTTTCGAAAAACAAATTAAGACGAACAGCTCTTGGGGGAAACGCCATAAAACAACCTCCAAAGTAATTAGTGATAATTGAATACCCATTGGATAAGAATCAAATCCCATATATTACACATTTATAACATGTTTTCATGTGGGGAAAATTATTTTGTGTCATTTAGCTATCTATTTCTCTATGTTATCCCACTCCTTTTCTCATTGATAATTTTGTAAACGGTTGAACGCGCAATCTGCATTTCTTTGGCAATGACAGTACCGCCTAACCCGCTTGCCTTCAGTTCTAAAACTCGTTCACGGTCAACCGACCGTTTGCGTCCAAATTTAACACCTTTGAGTAATGCTTCTTGCCGCCCCTCGTTTGTTCGTTCAAGGATTCGTTGTCTTTCCGCTTCAGCAACTGCTGATAAAATGGTGACCACCATCTTTCCCATTGAACCTTCCGTGCTTATGCCATCATCCAAAAATCGAACAGCGACACCCATTGAGTCAAATTCTTTTATTAGTTGGATCATGTCTGCGGTGTCTCGGCCGAGCCGGTCTAACTTTTTCACTAGGATAATATCACCCATCTCAACTTTAACTTTGAGTAACTGTAATCCTTCGCGATTAATATGGCTTCCCGATTCTTTATCGGTAAATAAACGGTGCTTTGCAACCCCAGCATCAATTAACGCTTTTTTCTGAATGTCAAGCGATTGTTGGCTGGTGGATACCCTAGCGTAACCAAAAAGACGCAAAATGTGTCTCCTAATTCATTATCGGACATATAGTGTCTATTAATTAAAATAATCGACTTAATAGACACTATTTTATTATTAATTTCAAGTGTCCGAAATATTATAACATATCGGACATTAATTAAATTGACAATATACCTTCCAGGTTATATCATTCATTATAACTCGGAGGTTATATATATTTATGTGGGAAATATTAACGAGAGATCTCTTTGATTCTTGGTTCGAAGAGCAAAATGAGGAAACTCAGATTGAAGTGTTGGCAGTGTTAATGATTTTACGTGAGGATGGCCCCAATCTTGGACGCCCTCAAGTTGACACCCTGAAGGGCTCACAGTTTCCCAACATGAAGGAACTGCGAATTCAGGTTGGTGGTCATCCGATTAGAGCGTGTTTCGCATTTGACCCAATTCGTCGTGGCATTGTGTTATGTGCCGGTGATAAGAAAGGAAAAGATGAAACCCGTTTCTACAAGAAATTAATCAAGATGGCCGATGCGGAATATGCAGCGCACTTATTAGAGCAGGAGAAATAACATGTCCACTTTAAATGAACTACTTGCAAAACAATCCCCCGAAACGCTGGCAAAAATTGAAGACCGAGCAGAAGAAATCCGGCGTGAAATCACACTAGCTAAAATTCGTGAGGAACTGAAACTTTCTCAAACTGAGCTAGCTCAATCACTGGGCGTTTCGCAACCTTCTATTGCTAAGCTTGAAAATGTTGATAACGATCCGAAGCTTTCAACTCTGAAGCGCTACATTAAAGCTTTAGGCGGTGAACTTTCTATCGATGTAACGTTACCGAATGGTAAGAGAATTGGATTGCATCTTTGAGCATAAAGCCTCTCAAGTTCATTTATAAATAAAAATATCTTTATTAAGCATGTCAAGGAGGAGTACATAAAAAAAATGGTGGCGCTGTTGCAAATTAAGGTGAAATTATGCATGTCAATTCAATAAGGTGAATTTTAGTGATGCAAAATATTGATGAACAAGAAATATTAGAGTTAATGATTGCGAATTATTCAAACTCTAAGTTTTCTCAAATAACTGAGCTGTTAAGGATGTCTAACAAAGGCAATGACTTATTGATGGAGTTTAGTAAATATGAAAACAGATTAAATTATTACCTATCTTTAACTTCTATTTATCACACCATAATTAACATATCTTCGATTTATGCTAGCCTAGCGCTACTTGACAATGATGGCGGAATTAAAAGCCCATCATCTAACCCAAAGGGTGTTTCAAGAATGAAGCTAGAGCCTTTCGTTGGTTTGTTGATTATCCAATTTCAAAAATTAGCAGAAACACATATAAAATATACAAAAGTAGTCAAAGACGAGAAAACAAGAATTTCTAAAGAAGAGAGTGAGTTGAAGATTTTTGAATTTATAAAACGCATAAAATCAATACGTGAATTTCAAAATTTGCGTGACGGCTCATTTGCACATCCATTCGAATTAAGAAATGAAATTAAAGTTTATAAGAACCAGGATATTGCTGAAACTTTTCAAAAAGCTATAACTGAATTCTGCGCCCCTGATATTCAACTAATAAAAGATAAGCTAGTGAATATGGTAAATAAAGAAACTTGTACAGGGGCTACTTATTTTAATAAATTAATGCTTTCTTTGCCAGAGAGCGAAGTTAATGAAAAGGAAGAATACAAAAAGATTATCAAAAGACAAGAGAATACATTTCGTGAATTTACTTCCTCCGTTAATAAGCCTGATTCTTTCAGTAACTTTAATTTATTGTTTCATGGTTTTTTATCATATTATTTTTGTGGATCTAATTTGGTTATAGAAAAAAATGAATTGAAATATAAAACAACAATGAAGGATTGTGTTTTTATTAAGTCATTATATGATTACTCCGAATATGTTAAAGTGAAATATTTAAGAAATATTGTGATCTATCTTTTGAATGAAGACAAATCATTTAACGAGCTACATCAAAAAGCCAGAACGTTAAAAGACAGTATTTGATATAAGTAACTGTTTTTCTATTCATAAACCGCCCCAAGAGGGGCGTGATGTCACTTTTCTCTATAAAAAATAAAATAACATTTTTGAATGCGCATGCTGTTGTTGATGTAACCGCAAAGACCTTCTCTGCCATTAGCGTCACGGCCGATCCACAATCCAGCCAGGCGCTTGTCTGGCTTTTCGGACAGTACATAGACCTTATTGTTGAATCGCTCTACGCTTGCTTTTGGCGTGCCTTCTGGAATGTTAAACTCACCCAGGTGCGCGTAGCTGTTCAGCCGCAGAACCGTAATACTGCCCTTTTCACCAGGCTCGGCTTGCTGCACTGATTCTTTGGTTGCCTGCCCAGCCTTCCCGGCGTAGACCGTGTTTGGGTCAAACTGTGGCGCAGCAAATGCGCTGCCGGTTAAAATGATTAGCGCCCCCACCAGCGCCAGGATTTTAGATTTCATCGGATACCCTCGTTGGATGCGCCCTATACCGCTTTAGGCGCAGATTATCAGCACAATCTCACACCCCCACGGCATGTGAATGGCCCGTATAAAGAGCTCCATAATTCAGGAGAAAAGGCGTTTTTTCAATACGAGCGGAGGGAAAGCGCTACGAATTGAGGACGAAAAAGGCGATCCCTGCACAGGCAATGCAGGTAGTCATCACCAATACCCCGAAATAGCGATAAAGCGATGAGAGGAATATGAAGATAATCAGCCCAATCAGAGTCGCGAGCCAAACACCCGGCGCTATCCCGAAGGCATACCAGGCATCAGCTGGAACCCAATACCTCGGCCAGTAGATAGAGATGAGCGCCTTGCCAAAAAGAATGCATCCAAACAACAGACTGATCAGCAGAGCATAGTGGAAAAATCGAAAGTAGAGCCCACCACTACGCATTCGGCTTTGGCTCGTAGTCACCTGGTTCAGTGGCAATAACTTCACCCAGTTCGGGGCTGTACCGGAGTAATTCGTTTTTATCCAGGTACTCAACGTGGCGTTTTGTTTTGCTGTTCGAGAAGCCGAGCTCATGCGCCAGCATATTGATAGAAGGACCGATGCCGGTGCGCTTCATCATGCTTTTCACCGCTTTGATAATGGCTTTACGATCTTCTGTCAGGTACACCTTATCAGTCAGTTCATCATAGCCCTGCCCTTTAGCAATACGCATCGTTCTGGCCGTGGTTTTCTCTCCATCTATAATGATACGGCCTTGCTCATGCAGCTGCTTCACACGCCGGGCAACCAGCCCCTTTGAATAACCCAGGGCCTTACCGATATCATCGTAAGTTGGTGGAGCGCCCTCTTCTTTGATGCATTTAACCAGGTAGTTAAATAGCGTCTCCAGATGGGCTGAAGGGACTTTAGCTTTCGTCACCAGTGGCTCAGTTTCGTTTGCAGGTAGTTGGTCTGACATGATCTTTGGTCACCTCAAGCAATATTAGGCTGGTTATGGTAATGGGCGGATCCGGGTCACACTGGCGTTAACCTGGCTTACCGGCGTTTTGCCTTGCAGGAGAGTTCTGGTTTCAGACAGTGAGATTAACGCATCCTCCAGCAATTGAATTTCTGCGTCGGAAGAGGCTTCACTAATGGCTGAATTAATCCTTTCGCCGACTGTATCGAGCTCCTGAATCACACTCGAAATGACACCAGTAAGATGAGACATATACCACCTATTCGTTATGTTTACTCTATTGTAAAACAGCGCTCAAATCCAGATGTTTAACGCGCTTTCTCATGCCTGCTCTGAGAGACAATTTCCAGACCCAGACTTGTGACCTCATAATGACAGCTGCCTTTATGCTTCAGGAGTTGCCGGGCCACCAATGCGTCAAGAATGATCCGGCTCCGGCTCAGTGTCTGAACGGTTAGTGGGCAACCCGGCCACCATTCTCCATCCTGCTGGTTAACGATATCGTGCAGCAACGCGTGCTGAAGTTTACCCAGTGGTGACGACATGGTTTTTCCTTTTCAATGCGGCTCGCCGGGCTTTAATGCGGGCGTGCGCTTCGGCTTGGGGATCGGTGCATAATTGAATCGCAAGTAAGAGCTGGTGGCGCTGCTTCCGTTCATCAGCGGTCATAAAATTGAGAGCAGTAAAACCGACGGGCATGGTGCCGTGGATACGGTAGCTCTCATCGAAGCGCGCTTGCGCTGCTGCGCTGAGCGCATTGAAACGAGCAGTGACTTCATCTCGGCCAATGTCATTGAACAGTGCGATAGCGCTCAGTTCGTCTTGGGGCGTGCTGGTCATAACGATTTGCCTGTTTGATTTGTTTACCCCTTCATTGTCACATCAGACCGTCCGGTGACGAAGGGGTTAGGCGAAGTTATTCAGTCCAGTGCGTGAGCTCGTCATCCACGATGTAATCAGCTTCATCCTGCTCAAACTCTTCGGCATCAGAGATGCTTTCTAAAGACGACTCAGCCCAATCACGGCATTGGGCCTTCCGCTCATCCTCACTACCGAACTCCCAGGATACCGAACGGGACAGCCAGGCGTTGTACAGTAATTCAAGGTTGTTTGCTTTAGTGCTCATAAATCTCTCTGATAATAATTAGATCGGTTATGAATGGTTACCTACACAAGTAAAGCATGAGGTGTACGCTCGGCGAAATTCCTGGCAGGAATGGAAATGGGAAGTTGGTGTATTGTAATGATTAGATTATTTATAGTTAGATCAATGTCTGGTATTAATATATTATTTTCGTTAATTAATTATATATCACTACCATATCACACATTGGAGGTGTTATGTCTGGAGTAAGACCCATCATTATGGGTAAGGCAATGGCTTTAAATGGCGACAAAACAACTACCGGTGCAACATGTATTGCAACCATAGAAACTGTAACGTGCTTTAATAAAAAAGCATTAAGAGTGGGTGACCCGACAACAAAATGCCCGAAATGTGGACAGACAGGCACCGTTGTTTCTGGGCAGCAAGGTTTTCTAAATCATGGGAAACTTCAAGCCGTACATGACTCAATTGTACAATGCGGCTGTCCGGCAGGTTCTAACAAGGTTATTGCTCATAGTGTAGCAGCACAAGCCCAGCCAAGTCGTTTTGCAACTCAAGCCCCAGCACCATCAACACCTTCACAGGGAACCAGCTTTGGCAGTCGGATCAACCCCGTAGCGCCAGCACCTTTAAATGGTGAATGCAGGGTTTCAGATAACTTGCTCTATGATGGCGTTTTTGTGTGGACGGAAACATTTGGTTCAGGCCATTCATTTATAACAATCCACAAAAATAATAAAGTCTCATTATATTCATACGGTCGCTACGGAACGCCAGGACCATTAACTTTAACGGGTGATGGAATACTTTTATATATGACCGGTGAGGATGCTCGAAAATACATCAGAGATGAGTTATATATAACGAATGCAAGGGTTTTTAAAATAACAGATGCGGACACAGACAAAACAGAAACTTATTTTAATAACCTTTGGAAATCAGGCAGCATACCTAACCTACCTGAAAAAGCAGGTGAGTTGACTCGTAGAAACGGAAGGTCTATAGATGTTTATGATGTCTCAGGTAATAATTGCACAACTCATACAGTGAAAGGGTTGAAGCAATCTGGCACACGTATATTTGAAGAGAGTTACACTCCAATACGAACGCAGTATCCGGTCGAGCGAGAAGAGGCGTTCACGGTGCCTGTTTCATTCCAGAGTTATTTGAATGGTAAGAAAAATAACTTTAATAAGCTTGATGTAATTGAAGTAACAAATGTCTTTCATGAACAGTACCCAAATATTGACAATCTTACGCCATCAGATAAAGGGACAATGATTCAAATTTTTGAATTTGCCACATCGTCAGCTCAAATTGGTGGAGAAGCAACAAGCTTTGATGGTGGAGAAATGGGTGGAGGGGTATTAGGTAGCACTTATGATAAATAGAACGTTTTTAAGATGGTTTTTGACCATCCTGTTGGTTTTATTATTTTATTTAGGCTTGGCCGTCTTTGATTTCGGGTTTAGTTCAAGCTTTACATACAACTACATGGTGATGGGAGATAATGAACCTATTACCGTTTGGCGTGCTTTCGTGGAGGATTTACGCGCCTACCACCAAAACACGTTGGCTTATGTATATCTGGGCACCCCAGTTTTGCTGGCGCTGTTATTTGTCATTCATAAAAAAATAAGATAGTAACTGTTATGACGAAGTCGGTGAGGGACTCCCCTCACCGGTACCGTTCACCCGCATTGAATCGTTCGATTAACACCGGCAAAGTATCAGTAAGACCATAATTAGCGACCGCTTTATCGCTGGCAGATTGACGCATAACCCCATTTTCAACGACGACAAAAGCCGTAATTCCGCTAAAGATAGTTTTTTCTCCCTCATAAACTTCGACGAACACACCAGGCTCAATGAGTTGTCGTTTAGGTCTGGAAGAAGGCCCGCCATTCGATGCCCGATCACCTTTCTTTGTCTTTGAGCTACCTGGCATGAACTGACCACCTTTATAGTGTTCACCGTTTACACCAACTTCGCCGCCTTTCTTTGCTTGGCCTTTCATGTCGATTAGTAGTCCTATTAATAGGTGGTATTAAAGAAAAGCCGGGTTAACACCCGGCCAGAAAAGTGAGGCCTTGATAGCTTACCCAGCACTGGGGTAAAGACGGTTTGTCTATACTGACTGGCTCACCGCAGTGGGCGACTGAAGAGCCAAGAAAGCCAGCGCCTAGCGCCAATACTAGCAATACCGAAAAAAGTGCTTTTTTATTCATTTCCGGGCTTGGTTAAATAAAACGATGACCGTTGTTATAGCGTGCGATCAGGTCGTCAATTCTACCTGTCAGTCCGCACATCCCAACGGCCACGTCACTGGCATTAATCTGCATAATGCCTTCTTCATCGACAGCGACCACTGCGCGCACTCGATCGAAGATCGATTCTTTTCCTGACTCCACCAGCTCATACCGACCTGGCTCAATCTGAAGTCGCCGTAAATCTCGGCTTTTGCGTTGAAGTGATTGGGTCATGAGTTGTTCCTGTTAGTTGTGGCTCCCATAGTGTGGCACAGCACATTCAGGGAACGAAATGATGTAAGTTTGCGATGCTGATTCAAACATTCAGGCGCATAATCCCCCTCGCAAAATAACAGTTTTCAAAATGATGTCGTGATTTTTAGGCAAAATGGTCACCAGTCAGCGACCGTATTTCACCATCAGTTCGTGATCACAAAAGTAGGCACCCCTGCCCCTATCGTCACGCGCTGCAAGTACGCTTCTATCGCGGGCTTATCCAAGACCCCGGTATGACGTAATTCAGCAGCCATGTCCGTTAATAACGTGACGTTGTCACGCATGAACTGGTTTATGATAGTGATCTGTTCGGCATGAAGGGTATTAAAGGCGGCGATGTTATGTCGCAGAGATTCGTCTTTACCGTCATCGATCAGTAGCACATTGCCAAAGCCGTTCTGAAGGTAACGGTCCGCTTGCTCACCCCATGAACGCATGTCCTCCTGCGACCCTTCGAATTGCTTGCCATAGACGGCCAATTCCGCAGCGGAGCCTCCGAGTGCCAACAACATTCGCCAATAAAGCTGATCGCGTGATGCTCGGCCATCAAGCGCAACGTTGCTTTCCATATAGCCCAGACGTAGTACAGTTCCGCGTGTTTCACGCGTAATGGCAACCCGCATGAATTCCGGATGAGTATTCTGAAGGGCATAGACCAGGGCATGGCCGCATTCATGGATTGCTGTCAGTTTCAGCGAGGCCTCTGATCGGCGAAGGGGGGCAGAAAAACGCCCATATTCGATATGTTGCGTTTGAATTTTTGAATTGCGTATGCATAACCGGTAAACAAAGGTGACAAGATAAAAACTTACCACTGCACTAATCGCCAATTCCGGGTCACGTAGTGCCCCGTCAATAACGCCATTAATCTCACCTTGGACCTGAGCGAAAAAACGGCAGACCAGCTGAAAAACGATCACCAGCAAAACGATATCGTAGACGAGCTTACCGAAGTAGCCGAGATAATCGAAAGTCGTAGTGCGCATAAAAGTGCTGATCACTAACCAGACCACAGCCAGAGGCATCGCCAGACCTAATAGGTTAACGATTATTTTTGTTGCTCCTGTCGCAGTATCGGGTGCAGGCCATCCCCAGAGGGACCAGAGGAGGAGCCCGGCCAATGCGATGAAGGAAAGGTGCTCACGAACAAAGGCGGTTGCACGAACCCATAGCGGGATCTGAGGCTTAAGCATGATTTTCCTCCCAGAGATGGATGGGGCCATTGGTTTGACGATGCTGTAGCGGTCGGGTCAATACCGCAGGGTTTGTCTCGTTGAAATACCGGCCAATTTCAATATCCGCTTTCACGGCACGAATGATGATACCGGCTAAGTGCAACGCCTCGGGCAGATCATAAACCGTCGGTTCGTCAATGGGGTCACCGCATTGCTCTTGTCCTGCCGTGATGCACAAAGGAATGACCAGGTCGCTTTCTTTCGAGTGAAAATCGCAGCTGAGCATGTGGCTATCATCATGACGGTAAGGCCAAACATGCGCGGTGAGCGCCTGACCTTTGGCCTGTTCACGGACATAGGCCACTATCTTTCCTGCAATGCCATGAAGCCCTGTATCGGTGAAGGTAAACCCAGAGGGAACGAGTTGACTCTTTTTGGGGGATTCCAGCGCGTCACGGGCATCGCTTTCGAGTTGGTATTGATCCAGCATCTCGGCAATGGCTTCGAAATTTAGCACATCGCTTAGTGCCTTGTTCAGATCGCCATTATGGGCTTGACTGGCTTTCAGGTGCTCTTCGGCCACCTTCACAAGCATATCAGCGGCCTGATCAAACAACCTCGCAGCCTGACGCATCAAGGACTCCGTTGCGGTTGACTCGGCTTTTGGCAATAAACCTGCCTGATAAAGGGTGTTTTTGAGATGATTGATTGCGTTTTCGTAGTTCATGGAGCTATGCCTATCGGTGGTATGAAGTTCCTCATGGTAGTGGCCGCACTGGGTATAGCGAATATTTAAGGTCCTCGTTTTGATGCCCTTTTCTGTACTCCGGTTTTCACGTCAATGTTATGGTTTTCAAAATTCATAATGAGGACTGCTTTGATGAAGAAAACAATGCTGGTTTTGCTGGTTGGCTTAGCTAATTCAACGATGGCACAAGCCAGTTTCACGATCCTTGAGGATGCCGACACGCAAGCCTATGAATCACCCAATTATGATGGCGGCCTCTATGGATCCAACGTACAGGATAATCTTCCGAAGCCGCCTGCCACTGAAGAAAAGCCAGAACCGGAACCGATCCACTCTGTTGATGTTGGTCAATTTAGCGTCGCGGGCATCCGCCTGGGAATGGATTTGAATGACGCGCTTGAAGCTGCGAATAAACACGCAGAGCAACGAAACATCAATGGTGTACGAACGCAAAGCCGTGATGGCAAAGTTACGGGAATGGCCTGGGCAAACAGTAATGAAGAGGTCATTGTGCAGCTGATTGATGACACTGAAGCAGCGCCAGATAAAAGCCTTGTAAAGGCTATTCGGTACACCTTCAATAACCCTGACAGTCTGGTCGCTGGCGCGATCGAAAAATACGGTGACCCCAGCACTAAATCTAATGGTAAGTTTATCTGGTGCGCCGCGAAAAGTGATGTGAAGAGTGAGTGCGATATGCGCGCCGCATGGATGCAGATTGATACCTACACGGTCAGCAGCATTGGCATTTTAGATGCAGTGGATCCAACTCTGATAAAACGCCTTAAGCAATTGCCCGTTGAAAAAGATGGCGATACAGCCGCAGAAGAGAAAGACGCTCAAGCATCGGTTTCACCTGGCCTATAAGAAAACAACCAGCCAAACGGCTGGTTGAATAACGTATTAAATACAAGAACCACCGGACGTATCGATGACCTGCCCTGTAATCCAACGACTTCGTTCTGAAGCCAAAAATGACACAACCTCGGCAATGTCGTTAGGTTTACCCACGCGTGAAAATACCGAGAATTCAGACGCCATCTTTTGAGCCTGTGCTTCGTGTAGCCAACCGCTGTTCATGTCAGTATCAACAACGCCAGGGGCAACAGCATTCACCGTAATACCACGAGAGCCCAATTCGCGTGCCAGCGATAACGTGAGCGTATTTATCGCACCCTTAGATGCCGCATAAATAGCTCGTTGGGGATCGGCAACTCGGGTTAAAACCGTCGATACGTTGATGATGCGCCCTGCTACATTAATGTGTGGTATCGCTGCTTTTAGTAAGAAAAACGGCGCTTCAACGTTGATAGACATGACTGTATTATAAATAGCAGGCTCAGTTTCAGTAATTGAAGCAGAAGGCGCGACACCGGCACAGTTAACCAGAATATCAATCCCTTGATAACCTTTTTCCTGAATGCGCTGGAAGAATTTCTGCCAAAGCTGGGATGCTTCCTGCCCTGCATGACTTGCAAAGTCCGCAGTAAAGACATCGGCATCGGCACCCAGCTGGTGGACCTCGTGAATGACAGATTTTGCCGCCTCCTGGTCTTTACCGCAATGGATCCCTACGTAGGACACGCCCATTTTAGCTAACGTCAGCACTATCTCACGCCCTATCCCCCTTGAGCCTCCCGTCACTAAAGCTACTTTCCCAGATAAATCAGTTTCGACGTTGTGCGTTACCATTCAAAAATCTCCGCTTACTCAGTTAACCCGAGACAGACCCGGTTTTTTACTCGCAAACGTCACGGTCTGTACCGCGACGGCCAATATTGCCAATACTGTTAACCCTGCCCCTGTCCATGTAGCGACAACGGGATCTTGACCGAATATGTTCATTGAAAAAGCACTAAACACCGTGCCCAGTGTTACACCCATCGTGATAACCGCAGTATGGACGGTTGTAACCAGATAGCCGGTACCACCAGCTTGGGTCACCCTGGTGATCAATGCAGGGTTCATTGAAATACCGATCAGCCCTACCAGTAAAACCATTATGAGGGTGACGGCCTTTATTTCACTGAACATCGACAAGGTGATCAGAGCCACGAGTAACAATCCATGCCCCATACGTAAAACGCCTACAGGATGAGCATCGGCGAACCGACCAACGATGAGGTTGCCGATCACAGTACAGATACCGTAACCGAGTAAAATGACAGTGGTTACATCCGAGCTGAAACCAGCGTTGTCTTGCAGTAAAGGCGTGAAGAAGGAGAAAGAACCATAAGCTGCCCCGATCGTTAAAAAACTCACCAGGTAGCGTGACCATAATTTAGGGGACTTTAGATTCTGTAGGTCTTCTACCGATTCGCTTTCCGTCGCCTTAGCAAGATCCGGCAAGCCTGTTTTGGCTAGTAGACTGACAAGCAGTGCCGCGACCCCTAATAGGTAAAAACAGCTTTGCCAATCCCACTGCGTGGCGATGAAATGACTGAGAGGTAGGCCAATAACCGTACCCACCATCATGCCGCTAAGAACAATCGAGACACAGCGGCCAATTTGGTCTGGAGATGGTGCGATCCTGGCCGCAAAGGTTAAGGCCAGCCCAAAGGTGGCACCGGACAGACAACCCGTTAGAACTCGCGCAAGTGCAAGCCACCAATAGGCGTGAACAACCGGCGCAAGAATTTCGATGATGGCATAAGCCGCAATAATGCCAGTCAACACTGAACGTGGTGACTTACGTCTTAAAACATAAGCGATTATCGGGCCACCGATCGCCATGCCTAACGCGTAAACGGAAACCAATAAACCGACCTGGCCGGTTGTCGCATCGAGATCTTCAGCAATGTTCGGTAGCATGCCTGCGGTTTGCAGTTCGCTCATCGTGACTACTAAAATAGTAATCATCAATATGTAGAGATGTCGGTTCAAATTTTATCCTCTTGATATGATCCATATTTTGCTCCGATAAGACGGGCAACTTCTTGATTGGTGCTGGAGACTTCAGGGATAGGTCTTCCTGCACTTGCCGTGAGACCTACTTCTAAAAAGAACCTTTCGAAGCCCCCTGGCGTAAAAATGAGTAACTGTTTTGCAAAATCTTTGGTGTTGTTTCTGAAGCCGTGCATCATGCCTCTTGGCACGAAGATTAGGCTTCCGGCTTGAGCGATAAACGTGTCATCCCCAGCCGAAATATCCAGCTGTCCGTGTGTGACATAAAAAATCTCGTCCTCGTTGAGGTGGTTATGACGCGGAGGGCCCCCGCCTGGTGGAATGATTGCCTCTAAAATAGAGAGTTGCCCTTGAGCGACACAGGGGTCGATCAGGACCGAGTACAGATCACCATTCATCCAAACGGACTCACCGTTACCAGAAGAAATATGGAATGCCTTGTCAGACGAATGCATTGATTTCAAACTCCATTATTTATTGATCAGTAAAGAATGTAACGAGGACGCCCTCATCCAATTGTGTACTGGTTAGTAAACAATTGGGCGAATTAATATGGTTTACGTATCGGGTTAGATTTTTCCGACGATACCTTCCGCTGCCTGAAGTAGATAGTCACGGTCAGGCATTGTTATGCCCATAATCCGCAGCCCGTAGTACCCGGATAGAAAAGCTTTGGCGCTGGTGGTGATATCTGTGGATGGCGTAAATTCATCCTTCCCTACGCCTTCAGCAATAACTTTTTCAATCATTGAAGCCAGGCGTAACAGATAGTGCTGGTTTATGGATTGGATTTCAGGGTCTTTGAAATTACGTTCAAGCACTGAATGTAATGCGAGGCAGCCTCTTGGGTTTTCAAGATCGAGATCGATGGAAATCCCCCACCGGAGCATATCCAAAAGGCGCTCTTTTGCGGGTTTATCAGCGGATAGAATCTCTCTTTGATAGTGAATACCCATCTCTTGATAATGGCGCAGTGCTTTTTGATATAGCCCTTGTTTGTTACCAAAGGCATGATACAAGCTTCCACGGCCAAGCCCAGTGACCTCGCATAACGTCTGCGTGCCACTCGCTTCATACCCATTATTCCAGAAGACATTCATTGCGGACTCAATGACAGCTTGGTCATCGTACTCCTTTGGTCTACCACTCATATCTATCCACCTATATATCATTTGTGGCTAGTTAACCAGTTCTTTACTGACCAGTCAATAACTATATTTTATCAATCAGTACACAATGAGGTAGCTATTCAAGCAACTCAATAATGCCGGGGGGGCCCGGCTCGGTATGTGAGGGGGATTATTTTGTCGTTACTGTAATTTGGCCAACTCCAAAAATACGTTTTCGTCCAACGCCAAAGACATATGCCTTTTCAAAGTCGGCAACCGAAGTCACTATGCCATTGGCATGGAATGTGCAGGCAGGGATATGGATCCTGTGCCCTTTTTGCGTAGGTTGGTCAGCCTTTTTTACGATTAAATTATCCATTTTGTTTACCCCGACATGGTGGGGAGTCAAGCCAGCACGATCTAAGCGGTATTTTACAAAATCCGGCAATTCCTCGGATGGGGGGCAAGTTTCACGCTTGCGGCCGTTTAAAACTTCACGCCGAACCGCTGCAATAGTCCCTGTGATTGTGACTTCCTGCCCTTCTGAAAAATACACGCTTTTTTTAACCTCACCCGGCACGCCAACGGCTTGTGCTGTGCGCAACAAGATGTAGGTATCATTGCCGGTGCCCGGTTGAATGGAAAACGAGTATGGGAGTTTTGCCTTGCACTGTTCCTGAATGAAATAATCCAGATGCTGATGTATCCGGTATAAGTCGTAGGACGAAATCCTTAAGCGAAGCGTACTTTCGAAATAATTCATGCTTTTTCTCACCAAAGGCCTTAGGCTGTATTACCTAAGGTTTGCTTATGGTAATGGGTAGGCGTCAGGTGACGAAATTGGGACTGAAAAAGAAAGAGGCAGATTCAGAAGGTTACGAAGTAAGTATTGCCATATTCATTCTGTTGCTGATGTGAGCATCCTACCAAGCTCAAACAATGCAGCACGGCGATGACATGTTACTTTGTCAAAGACCGTGCCATTCCGGTACCAAAATTTTCCATCGGTCTTTACTTGAGAGAATAATGGTGACATGTCGTAGACAGTATCTGGAATTATCATGCCTTCATTGGCGAGGACACCAGCAGTAATTGAATGGTTTCCACCGAATACAAAAGCTATATTCCAGGGAAGCCAAATCATTACTCGGTGGTTCATTTCATCCTGCTCCCAAGGGTTTCCCGCATGGAACCCTATGGAAGATAATGCGGATACATAACGATTGTAGTTCCAAGGACAAGGTAATATTAATGATGTAGATAGATCAGCAACATAGCTCGTTTCGTGGGTTAAACATGACTGTAGAGCATCATAATCAAGTACATCAAAAATATCTGAGAAAAAGAATTTATATGGGTTAACAAAGTCATCAGAGCGTGCATCCGTACCTTCTTCAGCTACCGCTATCAGTAAGTCACTTTGAATGTTTCTTCCGATGGCATTGATTAGCAACGGTATTGACCTCCCTCCGATTGACTGCCCCACAGCAATAATTCTGTTGAATTTCTCATAATTCATTTCTTGGATTTTACGCTGTTCATCCAAAATATGGTTCTTGATAATATGATTTTTCAGCTTACTTAAAAACATGATGATTATCTCGAATTATTGATTATTTGATTTCTGCTGTTCCAAGCAAAATACCTCACACAAGCAGCACTTCGATGGTTTCGCCATGATAAGTACCTATGACCTCAGTTGCCAGGCGGTCACTGTTACGCTGGATATCGCGCGGTGCATAGTTTTGAAGTGGCTTAATATCCAGACGCTGATCTTGAATGACAATATAGGGCATCAAAGCGGTTACGGTTTTCAATGCGGCAGTCGCTGCACCATCTTCATTACGAAATACGATGTTTGCCACAGGCTGTATTTTGGCTGGCCGACGCAGGCGCAACTTTTCCTGAGGGGTATTTGCAATTTTCTGGGCAAGATTACCGACAGGTAAGCTCACGGCACTATTGTCAATGACATCCGTTTGCATAGATGCCAGCAATTTAGTTTTGTCTGGGATCCGCAGTAGCGATTTGCGTTGCCATGAGAAGCGGACAGATTGAAGGTCGGCATTATGCCAGGCACGGATTTGGCGGTACAGATGTAGAGTCATAACACCAGGACACGCATTATGTAGTGCAGAAAAGCGCGCATTCTGATTACCGAACTCACTGATGATGTGGTCCTGTATAGACTGCTTACTAAAGTTAATGGCCGTGATCAGCGCCATGACTTCAGCTGAGAATTCTGGGTTGTCATCCGCGTACCAAAGTACACCGGCAGTTCGACGCGTCGATTTCTGAGAAAGCCCATCCTTAATATGCAGATCGGTGTAAGCTTTTTGGGCCTGCTCGATGGCTTGAGCGCCATACATTAGAATCGGTTCAATACGGGCAACCGGCAGGTTTTCTTCACCATCGGCCACTGGCGGTATAACGCAAACGCGTGCATATAGCGGAGACTTCTCCGCCAGCACTCGATTGAGCAACGCCAAGTCATCTTCCAGGCGATGGAAGGTTTGTGCGATGTTCATAATAATAAATCCCCGAGAAAGGGTAACGTGCTAACCCCCCACCGTGGTGGGGGCTGTATATATATCCATACTTTATACAATTATCAGGCGGGAATGCAAGAATTCGTTATTTCACATGAAGCCGGGGTTTGAGATTAACCGAGGAACGTAGTGTGTTCGGAAACTAGAACTTTGGCGTGATCAACTATCCATGTATGTGCTTCTTTAACTGTGCCTGGGGCATTCTGGGCTGCGTAAGAGCTGGCAAAATTCGGAATGGACTTTCAATCTGGCCGCTAATGTCATTAAACTTGCTACCTGTTCCACGGTGAGGGGTCTGTTGAGAACTATAGCCTGTGCTTTTGCTTGAAGCTTGCTCCGCAGAAACCTAAAAGGGGTCGTCTCAGAAAACGGAAAATAAAGCACGCTAAGCCGGTGGCAGCGGTCGCAATGGCCTGAACTTCCCCGCACCGATCTTGGCACTGCTGCGCCATAGGTAATCGCCGGTCAGGTTGATATGCTCCCACCCCAGCGGTGACAGATATTGCAGCAACGTGTCGTCCAGCGCCTTGCCGTGGGCACGCAAAGCACTGGTGGCACGCTCCAGATAGACCGTGTTCCACAACACGATGGCCGCCGTCACCAGATTGAGGCCGCTGGCCCGGTAGCGCTGCTGCTCAAAACTGCGGTCGCGGATTTCACCCAATCGGTAGAAGAAGACCGCCCTGGCCAGCGCGTTGCGCGCCTCGCCCTTATTCAGCCCCGCATGGACGCGGCGGCGCAGCTCCACGCTTTGCAGCCAATCCAGAATGAACAGCGTGCGCTCGATGCGCCCCAGCTCGCGCAGGGCGACGGCCAAGCCGTTTTGGCGCGGATAGCTGCCGAGCTTGCGCAGCATCAGCGAGGCCGTCACCGTGCCCTGCTTGATCGAAGTGGCCAGCCGTAGGATTTCATCCCAATGAGCGCGAATAGCCTTGATGTTCAGCCTGTCGCTGCTAATCATCGGCTTGAGTGCATCGTAGGCAGTATCGCCCTTGGGAATGAACAGCTTGGTGTCGCCCAGGTCGCGGATGCGCGGCGCGAACCGGAATCCCAGAAAGTGCATCAGGCCGAACACATGATCGGTGAAGCCCGCCGTGTCGGTGTAGTGTTCCTCGATACGCAAGTCAGACTCGTGGTACAGCAGGCCATCGAGCACATAGGTCGAGTCGCGCAAGCCGACGTTGACCACCTTGGCGCTGAAGGGCGCGTATTGGTCGGAGATATGGGTATAGAACGTCCGCCCAGGGCTACTTCCATACTTCGGATTGATATGCCCGGTGCTCTCTGCCTTGCTGCCGGTTCGGAAGTTCTGGCCGTCCGACGATGACGTGGTGCCGTCGCCCCAGTTTCCGGCGAAGGGTTGTCGAAACTGTGCGTTCACCAGCTCGGCCAGCGCCGTCGAATAGGTTTCGTCGCGAACGTGCCAGGCTTGCAGCCAAGACAGCTTGGCGTAGGTGGTGCCAGGGCAGGATTCGGCCATCTTGGTGAGCCCAAGATTGATACCATCAGCCAGAATCGTCGTCATCAGCAAGGTTTTGTCCTTGGCCGTGTCACCGGTCTTCAGGTGTGTGAAGTGGCGCGTGAAGCCCGTCCATTCATTGACCTCCATCAGCAACTCGGTGATCTTGAGGTGCGGCAGCAACATCGCCGACTGGTCAATCAAGGCTTGCGCGGCGTCTGGCACCGCTGCGTCCAGCGGCGTGATCTTCAGGCCCGATGCAGTGGTGATGATGGCGTCCGGTAAGTCGTTGGTCGCCGCCATGCGGTTGACTGTGGCGAGTTGCGCCTCCAATAATTCCAGTCGGTCATGCAGATATTGGTCGCAGTCGGTGGCCACGGCCAGTGGCAATTCGCTGGCCAGCTTCAGGGTGGCGAACTTCTCGATCGGCACCAGGTATTCGTCGAAGTCCTTGAACTGGCGCGAACCCTGCACCCAAACATCACCAGAGCGCAGTGCGTTCTTCAGCTCCGACAGGGCGCATAACTCGTAGTAACGCCGGTCAATACCCTCGTCGGTCAGAACCAGCTTTGCCCAGCGCGGCTTGATGAATGCGGTTGGCGCATCGGCGGGCACCTTGCGCGCGCTGTCGCTGTTCATGCCGCGCAGCACGTCGATGGCATCGAGCACACCCTTGGCGGTGGGCGCGGCGCGCAGTTTGAGCACGTCCAGGAACTGCGGCGCATAGCGGCGCAGCGTGGCGTAACTCTCGCCGATATGGTGCAGGAAATCAAAATCGGCAGGCCGCGCCAGCGTTTGCGCCTCGGTGACGCTGGCGGCGAAGGTGTCCCACGGCATGACCGCTTCGATGGCGGCGAACGGATCGCCGCCGCTTTGTTTGGCTTCAATCAGCGCCTGACCGATGCGCCCATACATCCGCACCTTGTCGTTGATCGCCTTGCCGGAAGCCTGGAACTGCTGTTAATGCTTGTTCTTGGCCGCATTGAACAGCTTGCCGATGATGCGGTCGTGAAGGTCGATGATTTCATCAGTGACGGTGGCCATGCCCTCGATGGCCAGTGCTACCAAGGTGGCGTAACGCCGCTGCGACTCGAACTTGGCCAGGTCGGCGGGCGTCATCTGGCCGCCCTCGCGGGCGATCTTGAGCAAGCGGTTTTGGTGTACCTGCCGTTCGATGCCAGCAGGTAGGTCAAGCGCCTGCCAGGCTTTGAGGCGTTCGATGTGTTCAAGCATGTGGCGCGAGTTCGGCTTGGCGGGCGATTGGCGCAGTCACGCTAGCCACGTCATTTTGCTACCATCCTTGCGCTTGAGCAGTTCGTCCAGGCGCTGGCGATGGACAGGTATCAAGGAATCGGCCAATGCCGCATGGATGCTCCGGTTGGCACGGGTAATGGCCTCGGCGCTTGCGCGCTCGATGGCATTCATGGCGGGTAGGATGATGCTCTGCCGCCGCAGGTTTTCAACAAGGGTGCTGGCCAGCACAATGCCTTTGTCTGTTTGCAAGGCCAGTTCGGTCAATGTATGCACGGCTTGCCGGTAGTGACTCATGGTGAAGGGCTTGAATCCAAACACCGTTTGCAGCTCGACCAAGTGCTCCCGCCGTGTCTGCTCGCGCTGGCCGTAATCGTTCCAGCTTTCCACCGGCACCTTGAGTTGTGCGGCCACCATGCGCAGCAGGGGCGGAAATGGAGGTTCATCGACGCCCAAGAAGATGCCAGGGAATCGCAAGTAGCAAAGCTGCACGGCGAAGCCCAATCGATTCGCGGCGCCGCGACGCTGACGGATCACCGACAGGTCGGTTTCGTTGAACGTGTAGTGCCGTATCAGTTCGTCTTTGACATCTGGCAGTGCCAGCAGACTTTCGCGCTCGGTGGCGGACAGGATTGAGCGGCGTGGCATGGTCAGTCTTCCCGCAGGTACTGGTACAAGGTTTCGCGGCTGATGCCGAAGTCACGGGCCACCAAGGTTTTTTGGTCGCCTGCCGCAACTCGCCGTTTCAACTCGGCAATTTGTTCGCTGTTCAGCGATTTCTTTCGTCCCCGGTAGGCACCGCGCTGCTTGGCCAGCACGATTCCCTCGCGCTGACGTTCGCGGATCAGGGCGCGCTCGAACTCAGCAAAGGCTCCCATGACCGACAGCATCAGATTGGCCATCGGTGAGTCCTCGCCGGTGAACGTCAGCCCTTCTTTGACGAACTCCATGCGCACGCCCCGTTGTGTCAGCCCTTGGACGATGCGGCGCAGGTCATCAAGGTTGCGTGCCAACCTGTCCATGCTATGCACCACCACGGTGTCGCCCTCGCGGACGAAGGCCAGCAGCCTTTCAAGTTCGGGACGTTGTGTGTCCTTGCCTGAAGCCTTATCGGTGAATACCTTGCCGACTTCTATTTGTTCCAGTTGTCGATCAGGATTCTGGTCGAAGCTGCTGACGCGGACGTAGCCGATACGTTGACCTTGCAAGATGCCTCCAAAGGTAAAAATGTCAGGATGAAATCTATTACCCTTGGCTGAATGTGTCAATAAATATAAATTCACACTCTACTCTGACGTTGTTTGTGCTCAACATCTGACATCAGGTTAGGGCATAGCCTTAACTGACACCACCTCCCAGGGCCTGATATAAAGCAACACTATCGACTAGGCGTTGTGCCTGGGCCGCAATCATATTGATCCGGATTGACTGTGCCTGTTGCTGCGCGATGAGCAGTTGCAGGTAGCTGGCCGCGCCCAGCCGGTATTGCCGCTCGACCGACTGCAAGGAGGCCTGTGCAGCCATATCAGCGGCAGCGAGGGCAGTCAAAGTTTGTGCATCGCTTTCCACCGCGCGCAGGGTGTCGGCGACGTTACGCAAAGACTCCAATACGACGCTCTGGTAATTGGCTGCGGCGGCATCAAAAGCGGCGAGCGCCGCTCTTTTTTCAGCGGGTAGCCCTGGATTAAAAAGAGGCTGGGTGAGCTGCGCAACCAGGCCCCACACTGCCGAGCCACCACCGAACAGGGCACCGGTGGTCAGCGCTTGAGAGCCAAGGTTGGCGCTCAGGTTGATCTGTGGGTAGAGCTTGGCGACAGCCACACCATAGTCTGCATTGGCCGCATGCAACAGCGCCTCTGACGCCTGGATATCCGGTCGGCGGCGCACCAGTTCTGAGGGCACGACGAGCGGCATCTCGACGGGCAGAGTGAAATCGGCCAGAGTGAAGGCCGGGATGCCACCCGTGCCTGGGGCACGACCGGCTAGCACCGCCAGTAGATGTTCGGTTTGTTGCAGTTGTTTACGCAGCGCAGGCAGTTCTGCCCGCGTTTGCTCCGCCTGAGCTTGTAGGCTCAACGCTTCATCAGGTGAGGCCTGACCGATACGCACGCGTTCATGGGCTAGGCGCAGTTGCTCATCCTGCACGCGCAAAATGGCAGTAGTGGCTTCTAGTTGCGCGGCGAGGCGTGCTCGGGTAATGGCAGCGGTTGCCATGTTGCCGGCAAGGGCCAGGCGCGCAGCATTCAGTTCGAAGCGACGGTAGTCGGCGCGAGCAGCCAAGGCTTCGAGTGCGCGCCGGTTGCCGCCAGCCAGATCGAGGTTGTAATGCACGCCAACGCTGGCGTTGTAGAGGCTGAATTGACGTGCGTCTCCGCTCAACCCTTGGCTACTGGGACTCATTTGCTGGCGCTGAGATCCCAGTGCGACATCTACCTGTGGATATTGCGTCGAGCCCGCCTGTGCGGCAAGAAGCTCCTGCGCCTGTCGCAAATTGGCGCTGATGCTCGCCAGCGTCGGGCTGACATGGAAAGCTTCGTTGATCAGTCCGTCGAGTGCGGATGAACCCAAGCTTTGCCACCATTGCGTTTCGATCGGAAGCCCTTCGACTAGACGTTGTGTTTCGCCGAACTGCGTGGGAGCGGACGCGGTTCTATCAGCCACCGGTGTTGCAGTGTAGCGAGCCACATCGGGTGCGGTGGGACGCTGAAAATCAGGGCCGGCGGCGCAGCCGGCCAGACCGGCGGTGACCAGACCAGCTACCAGGTAAGTTGCCGCAAGCCGTCTTTTGAGGCTGATGGGGCGCTGGCATGTTTTAGCGTGCTCCATAAAAATGCTCCACGAAAGGTTTACGGAAAGCTTGGTGGCAGCCCAAGCAGCTTTCCTGCACGTGGGCGAATGATTGGATCACCGCCTTGCCGTCGCTGCTCGCAGCAGCCAGCTTCATGGCCAGCGCCGCCTCGTGAGTCTGCGCGTCAAAGTTTCTGAACTTGGTCGCATCAGCGCCGAGGTAAGCAAGGATGCGCATTTTTTCAGTAAGCGGTGGCTCGGGGTGTGCAGCAACTTTTGGGGCGAGCTGAACGACCTGAACCCATTCCTCCTGCGAAATCGCACCGGTAATAGCCTGCATGTTGCGCTCGAGTTCCTGCATGATCTTGCGTAGCGCCAGTGGCTCAACCTGGGTAGCGTCACCAGCCCAAGCTGGCAACTGAAAACCCCATAAAAGCAGGCAGGCCGTAACGGTCAGGGTGATAGTTCCAAATGCGTGGTTGTGTTTGCGGTGGGTCATGAAATTCTCCTGTAATTCAATCGTTCTCTCATTCGAACTCCCGCCCTTCGCCAGCTTCCTCATGGGTCACACCGTCGCGGATGTGGTAGATGCGCTTGAAAGTGGGGATGATCTTTTCGTCATGGGTGACGACGATGATGGCGGTCTCGAACTTCCGAGCCATGTCGTTGAGGATGCGAATCACCGCCATGGCACGCACGCTGTCGAGAGGTGCGGTGGGTTCATCCGCCAGGATCACCGGTGGGCGGTTAACCAATCCGCGCGCGATGGCAACCCGTTGCTGCTCGCCACCGGAGAGTTGCGATGGCATGGCGTGAACTCGGTGTTGCACATCAAGCGCCGTAAGCAATTCCAATGCCTTCGCTCGCGCCTCTGCATTCGCGACGCCTGCAAGCATCGGCAGCAGGGCCACGTTGTCGGTGACATCGAGAAACGGAATCAGGTACGGCGATTGGAAGACAAAACCAATTTTGTCGCGCCGCAAGGCGCGCAGATCACGAACTTGCCAACCGCCGTCGTATATCACTTCATTACCCAGCGTCATGCGGCCGTCGCTCGGATCGATCACCGCACCCAGGCATTTAAGCAGCGTGCTCTTGCCCGAGCCGGAAGGGCCGACCAATCCGACCACCTCACCTGGTGCAACCTGCATATTCACGTCCTTCAACGCGTAGACAGCCGTGTCACCTTTGCCAAAGCGTTTGCTTAGGCCTTCGATGCGGATTCCTTTTCCAATCATGGGGTCACCCTATCGCTTCGGCCGGATCGACCTTGAGTGCCATGCGAATGGCGACGATGCTGGCCAGCACGCAAATCACGAGCACGGCAAAAAAACCGGTCACGGAATCCATTGGCGTGAGCAGCACATATTTGGGGAACAGGGGGGCTGAGAAAGTGGCGGTGATCTTGCCGACCACGAAGCCAATCACCCCCAAGGCGAGCGCCTGCTGCATGATCATCGCGGCGATAGTTCGGTTGCGTGTGCCGATGAGCTTCAATACCGCGATCTCGCGGATTTTGTCCATCGTCAGCGAGTAGATGATGAAAGCGACGATGGCCGCGCTAACGATGGCCAGAATCACCAAGAACATGCCTATCTGTTTGGCCGACGTGGCGATCAACTTGCCGACGAGGATGTCTTCCATCTGTGCCCGTGTGTAGACCGTCAAACGCTTCCAGCGTCGGATGGATTCGGCAACCTCGTCCGGCGCATGACCAGGTTTCAGAGTGACCAGCACTGCATTGACGAACGCGTTGGTGCTCTGTGAAGCAATCACGGCATCCAGCAAACCAGGAACACCGGGTCGATTGAAGGCCGGGTTGGCTTCGGTGCGACGCCGGCTTTGCCAAATGGCGTCGTTGTCCTTGAGGAACTGAGCCTCTTGGGCATCCTTGAGCGGAATGAATACCATCGGGTCGCCGCTGGACGACACCATGCGCCGTGTCAGCCCCACGACGGTGTAATGATTTCGGCGAATGGCAAGACGATCTCCCAGTTTGAAGCCGGTGGCGATGTCGGCCACCGCCTCGTAGTGACCGCGCGTGATCTGGCGTCCAGCGACGAGATAAGGAGGCCATCCGGGTGTAGCCCCCAACGCACCGGGCGCGATGCCGACCACCATGGTGCGTACATCACTCTCGCCCTTGCGTACCTGCATGGTCAGGTAGGTCACGTTCGCTGCCTGTGAGACTCCCGGCATGGCGAGAATGGCGCGATACACGTCATCGTTGAGGCTGGACGACTCCGCATAAGGACCCAGAGTATCCTTTTGCACCACCCAAAGGTCAGCGCCACTGTTGTCGAGCAACGCCTTGCCGTCGTCCACCATGCCTCGGTACACCCCAGCCATGACCAGGGTGACGCCGATCAGCAGACCCAGACCGATGCCGGTGAAGACGAATTTTCCCCAGGCATGGAGAATGTCGCGGCCGGCCAGGCTGATCATCGTGACACTCCTGGGATATGGTCGACCACATGGATGCGGCTGCGCGCCGTCAGTGCCTTTTCGCTATAGGTCACAACCTGGTCCCCATTCTTGAGCCCTTCGCGCACCTGCACGTAACCATTGAGGTCGGAAGTGCCGAGCTTGACCGGGGAGAAATGCAGATCACCATCCACGATTTGCCAGACACCAACTTTGTCGCCCTCACGCTGGACGGCAGCGTTGGGGATCAGTGGAGCGGCCGGGAGCGCCGGCAAGTCAACCGTGACTTCGGCCAGTTCACCCACCGGTGGCAAAGGTTCTGGTTTGTTATCGAATGTCACCTTGGCAAGCGTTTCCTCGGTTACCGCGTCGGCCTTGGGTTCCACCCGCAGCACGCGACCTTTCAAGGTCTGGCCACCACGCGAACGCAGGACGATAAGAGTCGGCAACCCCCCAGCCAGCCCCGATGCGCTGATCTGGTCGAAGCGCGCATTGATCCACAAACTCTTGGGGTCGATCACTTCCACCACGGCCTGGCCCGCGACGATGGTCGTGCCGGGATCGGCATCGCGCACGGCGACTACACCGTCGACCGGCGCGATCAGGCGCAGATTGCTCCGCTGCGCGACGAGTCCTTCGCGGTCGGAGCGTGCCCGGACAATATCTTCCCGAGCGGCAGATAAGGCGGCATCGGCGATCTGCAGTTCCAGCCGCTTGGTGGTGACGATTTCCTCGCTGGTCGAGCGCACCGCAAACAATTGCTCGTAGCGGCGCGCCTGGGTTTGCGCGTAGGCTTGCCGGGCTTCTGCCTCGCGCAAAGCCGCTTCCGCACGCTTGAATGCCGACTCCTGTGAGCGCACCCGATCATCGAGGTCGACCGGCTCCATCTCGCCGAGCACCTGTCCGGCCTTGACCTGGTCGCCTACATGCACCTCCAGGCGTTTGACGCGCCCGGCAAACGTCGGCCCGATCTTGTAGGTGTAGCGCGCCTCCACCGTGCCGATGCCGAACAGCGCCGGTGTGATAGCCCGTGATTCCACGCTTGCCACCGTCACAGCGACCGGGGCGAGCGGCCCTGATCGCAGACCGACATAAATAAAAAGCACCAGCAAAGGAATGATGACGGCAAGCAGCGCCAGGGTGCGGCCTTGCAAGGGTAACTTTTTCATTGCGCACTCCTTATGCCACGCCGATAAATTGCAAAGACGCGCGGCGCATCGCGGTGCATACGTCCCACATCACCCGCCAACAGCGATTGCATGACCAAGCCCTGGATCGTGCCAATGAACAGCGTTGCCGCCGCCTCGTTGTCAAGCGAGGGAGACAACTCGCCGCTGGCCTTGCCTTTCTCGATGAGACGATGCAAACGTTCGCCGTAGCGCTGAATCAAGGTTTGCACCATGCGCTTGGCCGGTGTCGATTCGGCACGCTGAAGCTCACCAAACATCATTCTTGGCACGCCTGGGTGCTCAGCTACGAATTCGATATGACTCATGAACATCGCCTCCATGGCTGCCAAGGGCGACTCGATTCCTTGTGCGGATCGATCGATTCTGGCTAATAGGCGCTCTGCTACCCACTCCATGACCGCCTGCCAAATGGCTTCCTTGTTCGGGAAGTGCCGAAACAGCGCACCCTGGGTCAAGTTCATGTGTTTAGCGATAGCCGCAGTGGTTATCTCGCTTGGGTTTTGTGAACCGGCAAGCGCCACGACGGACTCGACAGTTACGGCACGACGTTCATCGGCCGGCAGATGCTTTGGATGGGTGTCCACGAGCACTCCTTGTAAGATAGTAATTGATTACTATCTTACCACAAGAGGCAACTCAAACAAGAGAAAACCCGACGTACTCGTCAATATCTAGCGTCTGCAATGGGCTTAACGTGCTTTATTTTCCGTTTTCTGAGACGTCCCCTAAAAACCAATGCCAGAAGTAGCGTGAACATAATGAATGGAATGCCTTCCGCCAGTGTGTTTTGCGGATTAAGCAGGATAAGGCCGAGCACTCCACTCAGGAGGAAGAAACCAATACTCATCCACTTTAAGACAGGCGTTCCATGTCGATATACAATGAGTTTAATAATCTGGGTATCTGGTAAATCCTTCCCCATCGGTAATGAATATGCTGTTTGTATCGCTTTAGCTAACCCGTCATCGAATTGGCCGAGCGTCAGAGGTTTGTCTTTGTCTTTAACCCAGGCGTCGAACTCTGGTTTCACATCACTCTCTTCTATCAGATCGATATAGAACTGTGTTAGCGGCCATTCTATCTGTTGGTCATAATAGGCTTGTGGTCCACCCGCGTCATCCAGAGCGCGAATTTTAATTGCATACTTAGAGATACCAAACAGCACTACCGCAACAAACAAGATTGCGGAAGCCAGAATCAGTCTGTCTATATCCATGCCGGTAAAGAGCGAGTAAATAAACAGGGCGACACTTACCACTTGCAGCACCGCTGTACCAATAACAAAAAACCAAGCACTCTTGCCCAGAAAGGAAATGCATGCGTCAATATTTAACTTCATCAGATAATTAGCCCGCTTAATAATAGATATTAATAATACCTAAACCACGATCAGCTGCATCAGGAAATGACAGCAAACCGATCTGCTTTTTCCTATGCATGAGAAATTTACCCTGTTGAAATACGCCATGCCATAACCGATATCAGTTCCAACATTACAAATCTAGACCAACATACAATATGATTTAATTAACCCACCGCTGCCACACTGAAGACCTTCTTTACCTACTTTATCGCTGAATTTACCGAATCCCCCGCCTCTTATTTTTTCTCTTTTTTTCTCTCTTTTATCTCTTCTTTTCTCGCGTCTGTCATTCAGGAAGAACTTGCCGATTCCAAATAATGACACCGAACCCAAGCGGGCTTTCATATTATCGCGGAACAATGAGGATAGAGCTCGGGCTGGGTTTTGCCCCAAGCGGAGCGCCGGGGCATGGGGTTATACCCTTTATTGTATGTTGGTCTAGATATTAGGTTATTAAACCTTCTTAATATGACTTTAATTAAAACTGCATTATCATTACTTAAAAATGACAACCTCATCAGGAATAGCAAATGGAACTATTAAAATCAGAAATACCATTCACAATTCATGATAGTGAAATTAGTCAGGGGCCATTTCCAGCAAATGGTTTCCTACCATTATTTGAAACTGATTTTGGCAACGGCGATTACTATGGTTTGTACTGGCCTATCGGTCTTGAAAATGAACGCCTTATAGTTTGCGAACTATTTCACGATGAATGGCGTCTCGCCCCCGTTTTTTCAAATGCGTTAATATTGGCGGAGTGCCTGGAAATGGATAATGACTGTCAGGATGATGATTCAGTGATTGACGATCCCCTGCTTGGGGTTGTGTGCCCATTTCATCGAAAAGTCCAAAGTTTGCTTGTAGCCCTTTGATATCAAGGACTACAGCCGATATATAGTTTAATAATATTAATAGACTATGCCGCTAAGCTTAACGACTCTTCTGAAATAAGAGGATCTAAATTCTCCAGTAATCTTTCCAGTACAATATTATCTTTTTTAAGGCCAAAGGTGTAATTACCGGCCAGCTGTATATGCTGCCATGCGACAGGTGATAACTCAGCTATCATATTCACCGCTTCTTGATTATTTTCACGCGCAAATTTTTCAATCAAACTGGATAATAATGCAGAATTATAATAAATAATGCAGTTAGCAATGATACGAGCACAATCATTCCATTGTTCTATCTGGTAATCATCGCCACCTCTGAATTGATTACCATTAATTGACGCAATTGCACGCCGTAATTGATGGTAAGCCTCACCCCGATTAAGTGCTTGTTGGACAAACTGCCTGAGCATTTTGTCATCAACATAATCGAGAACGTATAAACACTTAATTATTCGGTCATATTCACGAAGAGCCGCTAAGGTGCGATTGTTTTTCTTACTGTTAGAAAGCTTAGTAATCACCGTGCTTTGTGTCGTCGTTTTACGGCTTAATGAACAAATTATCCATTGAATATTTTCCCACTCTTCTTGAATGAGTGATAAGTTGAGCGATTTTTTAAGTTTCAGGGAAAGGATTTCATCATACTCGATCTCAAACAATTCATTAAAAACGTGTTTAAATTTTGCATATCGCGGGGCAAACTGATACCCAAAGAGATCAAGGATAGCAAAGTTTACATTGTTAACGCCATGCGTGTCTGTTGCTAATGTTTTGGGCTGAATATGGCTGGTATTATTATAGAGTAAATCGAATGCGTGGTGAGCCTCATATTCATTGGCTGAAATCACTTTCGTATTTATTGGTACATGATTTGAAACTAATGTGAGTGCTGATACGCCTTTCCCTTTTCGGAAATATTTAGCAGAAAAACGGGCTTTAAATGTATTGATTCGGCAACCATGTTTTTGGCCATCAATACTACCAAATGGGGCACTTTCGTTAATCGTATAATATTTGAAAATGGGGAGTTTTGCTAAAGCATCAGCTATCATATCATTAGCTTCACTCGTTGTTTCAGGCCTAATATAACCATCATTGACGGCTCTAAGCACACCGATGGCTCTAGCTGATATTGATGACATATGATGAACACCATAGTTTGAGCCATTTCCAAATATGCAAGCGAGTAAATCGCCCTCTTTGGCCTTAGTGTTTTTCTTTTTTGATGCGATATTTTTAAATGCATCTAAGTAACCCGTTTTTTGATGAACATAGTCCATAATTTCAATGATCCCCATATGTTGGAGCTGGTTATATATGGGATTATCAATGTCATCTTTCCAGCGTTTATTCGCCAGTTTCCATGTTAACTGATTTGAACGCGGTTGAAGTGTCACGAAATCATTGGCTCCATCATGGATATTGCGACCAATTCGCTCCATTTGGTCTCTCAGTTTTTGCGTTAATTCCGAAAGCGTTTGTTGTATCGGTGTATTGAGCCGAGTTAATCCTGTTTTTTGAATGATGACATGGCTTTTTTTCCACTCGGTGGCTGAAATCAGATCATCGTCTAAACGCTTGTTGCTGGCGCTTTCATTGATGTAAATATTGTTACTCTCAATCATCCGAGCCACTTTTTGGTATAAATAGTATTCAAATCGTTGAGTATTAACCTGTTCATCTATCAGGATAAAAGGTTTATCGTTTTTTAACAGTAACCGCTGATCGACGGTAGAAATGTGCTTATCTTTTTGAAGTTCTGATTTTGCTGTTAATAATTGGGAAGATAGTAGTTGTAATCCTGGTTCGCACTCGATATCAATCGCGAGAAAGAGTGACCTCATTGTATTCGCAATTTTTCTGTATTGTGTATCAATGTATAGCCACTCATAATGGGTTTTATCAAAACTATTCTTATTAAGATGTTGACTTATTAACTGAATTTCATCTTTAGACATCATTGCAAATGCATTTTGGCGAATATCACCAAATTGCGTATTGTCACTGACGTTTTCATCAACAAAGAGGTGTAAAATATTACCCGCATGCATTAACTTTTCACGAATAATTTCCAGTTCTTCTGCAATGCGTAACTTAGCTAAAGCACTCGCAGCTTCCCTTTGCTTTCTCGTCACATATAAAAAAGCTGTTACCAATTTATCATTAGTTTCTTGGTAGCGAAAAAATAGATAACAAACCAGATATAACATGCCTTGCCATTCGGGAAATCGACGAATTTTATAAATCGATTGATGTTGAATAATCGATGCATAATAGCTTAAATTACCTAATGATAATCCCAATTCACCAACAAGACGTTTTGCGTCGGGATAAACACTTTTTATGGTATTATGCGTTTCAATTTCACTTGCGAGCTCTGTCGGTGTAAAATCTTTAGCTGCGCCTTGTTGGCCAGATAGACTATTTAAAACCCCTTTTGTATGCAGTATCTTCTTTAATTTTTTATGTATTATTGGTGGCACGCTATTTGAAAGGATCAACTCGGTACGATGCCTCTCATTAGCTAAAACCGTGGTGATCATATTTTGCAAAGTGGAATAACCCACTAATCCAATTCTGTTTTGACCTAAAAAAGCGAGGCATTCATCAAAAATATATTTGGGGTATGTACAGATTGTTGCGACATCACCCAAACGCTCTATCAAGGCTTGTTTATCTTGTCTTAATAACCGCGAAAAACCCAGTATTTCATGCATTTTAGCGATCAATGTTGCTCGAGTACTTTTAGCAATAAAGGGGTATTTCGGCTTTCTATTTGGAAAATGTGTCGCATAAATATAGTCGACATCTTGTTTAACCTCTCGTAGTTTAAATTGAGCGACAACAGGCTTCGCGCGAAAATAACCAATCAGAAGAATTAAATATATTTTCGTTTCAATTTTTCCCATTTTAGTGAGGATTTTTTTTATACTCGGATCTAATGAAAAATATTCTTCACGCTCAATTTGATTAAATATTGGACGAGAATAGAGCTCATGAATCTCCTGTTCTGTCAAAATTTGAATACGGCCTGATTTAATCTCTTTCATTGTGGTTATGTTCTATCCTCTAAAAATAAACAACATCATATAATGGACGCGCGCGTAATCGATATAAAAGTGCAATTTAAGTCTACCTTAACTACACTAGGTAAACTCTAGTGTAATAAGTATAAAAAATAGATGTATAATGCACTACTATAACAACACCAATGTATAGTGCACCGATGAAGACAAATATACGAATTTATGGATATCTACGTGCTTCTACGCATGAACAGGATGCGTCAAGAGCAAAAAATGAACTGTTGAAATTTGCTGAAGGAATGGGGCTACAAATTGCCTGCTGGTTTGAAGAAAATGAGTCAGGCGCTCAGCTTCACAGACCTGAACTCTTTCGCTTACTCAATGTGGCCATGCCCGGTGATATTATTTTAGTTGAACAGGTAGATAGAATTAGCCGCTTGAATGCCGATGACTGGGAAAAATTAAAATATCTCATTGGACACAAAGGGTTAAAGGTCGTTTCTTTAGACCTCCCAACCAGTTACCAGTTTATGAGTCGCACCGATGAATTTACAGAACGAATGCTTGCTGCCCTTAACAGTATGATGTTAGACATGCTGGCAGCGGTTGCAAGAAAGGATTACGAAGATAGACGGCGTCGTCAAGCGCAAGGAGTGCAAAAAGCCAAACAAGAAGGGAAGTATAAAGGCCGTCCGATCAACAAAATATTACACCAAAAAATTGAAGGCCTTCTGATGGAGAAAAAAAGCTATAGCCAAATAGAAAACCTGATAGGTTGTTCGCGGCATACTATTTCGAAAGTATCAAAATCGATGAAAATAGCGCAATAAATGTCCCTCTATTCGTTTATCAAGTTTATGTTACTCAACAATGAGTCATACCGCGTGGAATGACATGAGAGAGATATTTAAGTATAAACAAGTGATTGGATACTTTTTAATTAAATAACTTATATTTATCACAATAAACCGAGCTTCATGACAATCATGAGCACGCATTAAAAGGGAGATTGAATGTCATTATCACCACAAAAGTCTCAAACGTGGGGGAAGATAAATCCGCCCGTTTTCTTTGTTTCCGCTTTTATTATTATATGTGTCGTTGCAATAGCCGCTATTTTTCCTCAACGTTCTGAAATTTTGCTCAAAGCTCTACAGGCACAACTTTTTGAGAATGCCAGCTGGTTTTATATTCTGGCTGTTGCCTTAATTTTATTGACTGTCGCCTATTTAGGCCTCTCTCGATTTGGTGAAATTAAATTGGGTCCTGACCATTCCCAGCCCCAATTCAGTTATCTTTGGGGTCGTCTCAGAATTCGGAAAATAAAGCACGCTAAGGCGTAGTCACCCCGTGACTCCCCCGCGCCGATGCAGCGAGCTTCGTTCCGTCTTGCAGTGACGCAATCAGCGGGCAGGAAACGTTCCCTTTCCGCGCATGGCAGGCGCACACCAGTTCAGACAGCACGGCCTCCATGCGTGCCAAGTCGGCCATCTTCTCGCGCACATCCTTGAGCTTGTGCTCGGCCAGGCCGCTGGCTTCCTCGCAATGGGTGCCATCCTCCAGCCGCAGTAGCTCGGCGATTTCGTCCAGGCTAAAGCCCAGCCGCTGGGCCGATTTCACGAACCGCACTCGTGTTACATCCGCCTCGCCATAGCGGCGAATGCTGCCATAGGGCTTGTCTGGCTCCGGCAGCAGGCCCTTGCGCTGGTAGAACCGGATGGTCTCCACATTGACCCCGGCCGCCTTGGCAAAAACGCCAATGGTCAGATTCTCAAAATTAATTTGCATATCGCTTGACTCCGTACATAACTACGGAAGTAAGCTTAAGCTATCCAAACCAAATTTGAAAGGACAAGCGTATGTCTGAACCACAAAAGTCTGAACCACAAAACGGGCGCGGCGCGCTCTTCGCCGGTGGGCTGGCCGCCATTCTTGCGTCGGCCTGCTGCCTGGGGCCGCTGGTTTTGATCGCCTTGGGGTTCAGCGGGGCATGGATCGGCAACCTGACGGTGCTGGAACCCTATCGCCCGATCTTCATCGGCGCAGCGCTGGTCGCGCTGTTTTTCGCCTGGCGGCGCATCTACCGCCCGGCGCAAGCCTGCAAACCGGGTGAGGTCTGCGCGATTCCCCAAGTGCGAGCTACTTACAAGCTCATTTTCTGGATCGTGGCCGCGCTGGTCCTGGTCTCGCTCGGATTTCCCTACGTCATGCCATTTTTCTATTAATCACAGGAGTTCATCATGAAAAAACTGTTTGCCGCCCTCGCCCTCGCTGCCGTTGTTGCCCCCGTGTGGGCCGCCACCCAGACCGTCACGCTGTCCGTGCCTGGCATGACCTGCGCCTCTTGCCCGATCACTGTCAAGCACGCGCTTTCCAAGGTTGAGGGCGTGAGCAAGACCGACGTAAGTTTCGACAAGCGCCAGGCCGTCGTCACCTTCGACGATGCCAAGACCAACGTCCAGAAGTTGACCAAGGCGACCGAGGACGCGGGCTATCCGTCCAGCCTCAAACGCTGATCCGTTAACCGAACTCGGGAGCGACACATGGGACTCATCACGCGCATCGCTGGCAAAACCGGCGCGCTCGGCAGCGTCGTTTCCGCGATGGGCTGCGCCGCCTGTTTTCCTGCCATCGCCAGCTTTGGCGCGGCCATCGGACTGGGCTTCTTGAGCCAGTACGAGGGGCTATTCATTGGCATCCTGCTGCCGATGTTCGCCGGCATCGCGTTACTCGCCAATGCTATCGCTTGGCTCAATCATCGACAGTGGCGACGCACGGCGCTCGGCACGATAGGCCCGATCTTGGTGCTGGCAGCGGTGTTTTTAATGCGGGCTTACGGCTGGCAGAGCGGTGGACTGCTCTATGTCGGCCTGGCCTTGATGGTTGGGGTGTCGGTCTGGGATTTCATCTCGCCAGCACATCGCCGCTGCGGGCCGGACAGCTGTGAATTGCCAGAACAACGTGGCTGACGGCAACAGCCGTAGCCACCACAGAAAAGGAAAAATACATGACCACCCTGAAAATCACCGGGATGACCTGCGACTCGTGCGCGGCTCACGTCAAGGAAGCCTTGGAGAAAGTGCCCGGCGTGCAATCGGCGCTGGTGTCCTATCCGAAGGGCACAGCGCAACTCGCCATTGAGGCGGGCACGTCATCGGATGCGCTGACTACCGCCGTGGCCGGACTGGGCTACGAGGCAACGCTTGCCGATGCGCCACCGACGGACAACCGCGCCGGCCTGCTCGACAAGATGCGCGGCTGGATAGGGGCCGCTGATAAGCCCAGTGGCAACGAACGCCCGTTGCAGGTCGTCGTCATTGGTAGCGGTGGAGCCGCGATGGCGGCAGCACTGAAGGCCGTCGAGCAAGGCGCGCAGGTCACGCTGATTGAGCGCGGCACCATCGGCGGCACCTGCGTCAACGTCGGTTGTGTGCCGTCCAAGATCATGATCCGCGCCGCCCACATCGCCCATCTGCGCCGGGAAAGCCCATTCGACGGCGGCATGCCACCCACACCGCCGACGATCTTGCGCGAGCGGCTGCTGGCCCAGCAGCAGGCCCGTGTCGAAGAACTCCGTCATGCCAAGTACGAAGGCATCCTGGACGGCAATTCAGCCATCACCGTTCTGCACGGTGAAGCGCGTTTCAAGGACGACCAGAGCCTTATCGTTAGTTTGAACGAGGGTGGCGAGCGCGTCGTGATGTTCGACCGCTGCCTGGTCGCCACGGGTGCCAGCCCGGCGGTCCCGCCGATTCCGGGCTTGAAAGAGTCACCCTACTGGACTTCCACCGAGGCCCTGGCGAGCGACACCATTCCCGAACGCCTTGCCGTAATCGGCTCGTCGGTGGTGGCGCTGGAGCTGGCGCAAGCCTTTGCCCGGCTGGGCAGCAAGGTCACGGCCCTGGCGCGCAATACCTTGTTCTTCCGTGAAGACCCGGCCATCGGCGAGGCGGTGACAGCCGCTTTCCGTGCCGAGGGCATCGAGGTGCTGGAGCACACGCAAGCCAGCCAGGTCGCCCATATGGACGGTGAATTCGTGCTGACCACCACGCACGGTGAATTGCGCGCCGACAAGCTGCTGGTCGCCACCGGCCGGACACCGAACACGCGCAGCCTGGCATTGGAAGCGGCGGGGGTAGCCGTCAATGCGCAGGGGGCCATCGTCATCGACAAGGGCATGCGCACCAGTAGCCCGAACATCTACGCGGCCGGCGACTGCACCGACCAGCCGCAGTTCGTCTATGTGGCGGCAGCGGCCGGCACTCGTGCGGCGATCAACATGACTGGCGGCGATGCGGCCCTGGACCTGACCGCAATGCCGGCCGTGGTGTTCACCGACCCGCAGGTCGCCACCGTGGGCTACAGCGAGGCGGAAGCACATCACGACGGGATCGAGACCGACAGTCGCCTGCTAACACTGGATAACGTGCCGCGTGCGCTTGCCAACTTCGACACACGCGGCTTCATCAAGCTGGTCATCGAGGAAGGTAGCGGACGGCTCATCGGCGTGCAAGCGGTGGCCCCGGAAGCGGGTGAACTGATCCAGACGGCGGTGCTCGCCATTCGCAACCGTATGACCGTGCAGGAACTGGCCGACCAATTGTTCCCCTACCTGACCATGGTCGAAGGGCTGAAGCTCGCGGCGCAGACCTTCAGCAAGGACGTGAAGCAGCTTTCGTGCTGCGCCGGATGAGGAAAAGGAGGTGTTCAATGAGCGCCTACACAGTGTCCCGGCTGGCCCTTGATGCCGGGGTGAGCGTGCATATCGTGCGCGACTACCTGCTGCGCGGATTGCTACGGCCGGTCGCGTACACCACGGGCGGCTACGGCTTGTTCGATGACACCGCGTTGCAACGGCTGCGCTTTGTACGGGCTGCCTTCGAAGCGGGTATCGGCCTGGACGCACTGGCGCGGCTGTGCCGGGCGCTGGATGCTGCGGACGGTGACGGTGCGTCTGCGCAGCTTGCCGTGTTGCGGCAACTCGTCGAGCGTCGGCGCGAGGCCCTGGCCAGCCTCGAAATGCAACTGGCCGCCATGCCAACCGAACCGGCACAGCACGCGGAGAGTCTGCCATGAACAGCCCAGAGCACTTGCCGTCTGAGACGCACAAACCGATCACCGGCTACTTGTGGGGCGCGCTGGCCGTGCTCACCTGTCCCTGCCATTTGCCGATTCTCGCCATTGTGCTAGCCGGCACGACGGCCGGCGCGTTCATCGGGGAGCACTGGGGTATTGCAGCCCTCACGCTGACCGGCTTGTTTGTCCTGTCTGTGACGCGGCTGCTGCGGGCCTTCAAGGGAAGATCATGACCGCTTCCCAGCCAGCCGAGAGTGGGCAGCTTTGAGCTTCGCTACCAATCTGGAGGAGGGCACTGTTGCAAATAGTCGGTGGTGATAAACTTATCATCCCCTTTTGCTGATGGAGCTGCACATGAACCCATTCAAAGGCCGGCATTTTCAGCGTGACATCATTCTGTGGGCCGTACGCTGGTACTGCAAATACGGCATCAGTTACCGTGAGCTGCAGGAGATGCTGGCTGAACGCGGAGTGAATGTCGATCACTCCACGATTTACCGCTGGGTTCAGCGTTATGCGCCTGAAATGGAAAAACGGCTGCGCTGGTACTGGCGTAACCCTTCCGATCTTTGCCCGTGGCACATGGATGAAACCTACGTGAAGGTCAATGGCCGCTGGGCGTATCTGTACCGGGCCGTCGACAGCCGGGGCCGCACTGTCGATTTTTATCTCTCCTCCCGTCGTAACAGCAAAGCTGCATACCGGTTTCTGGGTAAAATCCTCAACAACGTGAAGAAGTGGCAGATCCCGCGATTCATCAACACGGATAAAGCGCCCGCCTATGGTCGCGCGCTTGCTCTGCTCAAACGCGAAGGCCGGTGCCCGTCTGACGTTGAACACCGACAGATTAAGTACCGGAACAACGTGATTGAATGCGATCATGGCAAACTGAAACGGATAATCGGCGCCACGCTGGGATTTAAATCCATGAAGACGGCTTACGCCACCATCAAAGGTATTGAGGTGATGCGTGCACTACGCAAAGGCCAGGCCTCAGCATTTTATTATGGTGATCCCCTGGGCGAAATGCGCCTGGTAAGCAGAGTTTTTGAAATGTAAGGCCTTTGAATAAGACAAAAGGCTGCCTCATCGCTAACTTTGCAACAGTGCCCTCAAGCTTCACGATTTTTGCAACAGAGCCCACACGAGTATTGAGCATAGTCGAGATTGGTGCAGATCACTTCTGATATTGAACTGTCAGGAGCTGGCTGCACAACAGCCATTACGCCCAATCAACTGGTGCAGTCGTCTTCTGAAAATGACATTTGGTATCTCTCATAAACGGATGTTTTTGAGAGAACTATCTTCGGCCTTCACACGCACGAAAGGCGGCGAAGCTCCGCCGTTAATCCGTCCGCCGGAGATCTCGCCCAGGCAGGCTGAAGGCCGAGCAAGCCTGACAGGCCCGAAAAGCCCGGCACGGGCGTCGGCGGCGATGACGGCGGCGGCATTATCCAGGGTTGATGATGGAAGTGGAGGATATCGACAACCTCTCGCGCAACCAAGACATCGCGGTCGGACTGCAAGTGATCTTGAAGCCACGGGCCCGTCCCACCCCGACATGGACCTCGATGCCCGAACGGACGTTAGATTTCGAGTTCTAGGCGTTCTGCGATGAAGGTTGGATCCCAGCCGGGATTGAAAGTGTCGACGTGGGTGAATCCGAGCCGCTCGTATAGGCCACGCAGGTTCGGGTGGCAGTCGAGCCGCAGCTTGGCGCACCCCTGCGTTCGCGCGGCATGGCGGCAAGCCTCGATCAGCGCGGAGCTGACACCCCGGCCCGCATGTGTCCGTCGCACCGCGAGCTTGTGCAGATATGCGGCCTCCCCCTTGAGGGCGTCGGGCCAGAACTCGGGATCCTCGGCCGACAAGGTGCAACAGCCGACGATGCCGTCGCTGCAACTCGCGACTAGGAGCTCGGATCTCAGGACGAAGGTCTCCGCGAATGTCCGGTCGATCCGCGCGACGTCCCAGGCGGGCGTTCCCTTGGCGGACATCCACGCCGCAGCGTCGTGCATCAGCCGCACAACCTCGTCGATATCACCCGAGCAGGCGACCCGAACGTTCGGAGGCTCCTCGCTGTCCATTCGCTCCCCTGGCGCGGTATGAACCGCCGCCTCATAGTGCAGTTTGATCCTGACGAGCCCAGCATGTCTGCGCCCACCTTCGCGGAACCTGACCAGGGTCCGCTAGCGGGCGGCCGGAAGGTGAATGCTAGGCATGATCTAACCCTCGGTCTCTGGCGTCGCGACTGCGAAATTTCGCGAGGGTTTCCGAGAAGGTGATTGCGCTTCGCAGATCTCCAGGCGCGTGGGTG
>NZ_JAWUEH010000019.1:0-85767 GCF_033550225.1 Providencia sp. 2023EL-00965
GAACATGAATATCCACAAATATCTCCTTGGTAATCATAAATTCCCCGTACAAAAATGTACGGATAATACCAAGTGGCTCAGTTTTCTATGATCGTTAGTGGATCAGTTTTACATGATCAGTGACATGGGCTTAGACCCCAGCACTTTACCTCAGGATGTGGATTTAGCGCAATCAAACGTGAATGTCTATCCAACCAAAGGAGCAGTCGTTAAAGCGAGCTTTGCAACCCGTATTGGTTACCAAGTGCTAATGACATTAAAACAGGGTGCTAAACATGTGCCTTTTGGGGCAGTTGCCACCCTCATCTCAGATAATGCAGCGGAAACCATTAGCAGTATTGTCGGTGATGCAGGCCAAGTCTATCTCACCGGTTTACCAGAAAAAGGGGAATTGTTGGTTAAATGGGGGGAAACTCTGGCTCAGCAGTGTCAAGTGAGCTTTGATTTACGTAATTTGTCGATTTCTACGGATATGCCAATCCGCCAAGTGTCTTATCGTTGTGTCAGTGGTCAAAAACAGGTTCAGCCACAAGTAGAATATAAAGCAGAAACGGTTAATGACAAACCCGTAGTGACCAGTAAACAAGAAGTAATACAGCCAAGTAATGCCCCAAATAGAAAACGCTGGTTACAGCCGCCAGTAGGAGAATTAAAATGATACAATATAATGAGCCTAAAAGATTTTCTCAGCAGAAAAAGACGCTTATTGGCCGAGTTTATAGGTGCTTTAATTGGATAAGTACTTGGTTAATTGGCAAAGGTATTTCTGGAACTGAGTCATATGTATTAGTGAAGGATGATGAGAAGCTTCAGCAATGGAATAAGCAATCTCAAAAATTATCTAATACGCCACTGAGTTCTCCAATATCGAACGATAAAGTATTCAGGAAAAAAGAAAGTAAATATTTAGGATCACCGCAAAAATTTATCCTCGGGGTTATATGTTGTTTATTTTCTCCTCAATTAATTGCTGATGTTGTTTTACATGCAGGTGAAGAACACAGGATAAATGTACAGTTGAGCGAAGATGGTCAGTTTAGTGCTGTCTGGCCGATAGTGCCATTATCGGGGCTATGGATATCGGATAAAGATGATCCAGTTGCTGAGGCGTATAGTGCCAGATGTGACAGAGGTACGAGCGCCTACACTACAAATGCTTGGTCTTCTGATAACCGATACTATGGACGCCAAATTGCTCCAGATGTTATCGTCGCATTTGATGGCTATACAGATTCTAGCCTTCTCGGAGCGGGGGGGGGACAATATACAAAAACTTGGAACTCTAATGGGACAGCGACATATTCCGCACCAGAATGTAACATGCCATCCTATTATCATATGAATATGAGGTATGGTAGTGAGAACAACAATCAGTGGGTTTATAATAATGGCTCGTTTACCACTAAAGGGACTCTTATTATCTATGCTGGGCCGAAAAGTTTTATCAATGGTCAAATTACAAAGAAGCTGGGTGTCAGAGTGGTGAACCCTATCTCGTGGATTAGAGGGCAAACTGCCTTTTTAGGGGATGTCACAATAGAAGGGCCACCTCGCCAGTGCACCGTTGCTGTTACTCCAAATAGTTTTGAGTGGCCTTTTATAATACAACGCGATGACCACGTGTATGTAAGTACCAAAACAAGCCAACTTTCTATCCGCTGTCAGGAGGGAAGCCCTACAGATCCTATTTCGGTAAACCTTACCTTTAAAGCTAGCAATCTACTTTATCCTAATTCTAAGAACATTATGTATTTGTTGAACAAAAGTGGTAAGCCTGTAGGGGGAATTGAGTTGAGTCAGGCATCTGGAGTAACAGACGAACATGGGAATACTGTTCCCGACAACCAACTATCTTTAATGGGAAGCCCTGTATACAAACTTACTGGCACGAGTTGGGATAATTTAACGACAGATCTTACATGGAGGCTACATTCTCTTGGAGCGGGTGAGGAAAGATATTTGGGTGTGGGCTCTGGTTCCGTAAAAATAACAGTAGACTGGCCTTAAGCGTTAGCTTTTTTATCAATAAAGCTCCATCGAAGTTTGGAGCTTTATAACATTTCCCAGTAAGTGATAAAGGCAGCGAAGTTATTTAACTTATTAAAGTAATCGTAGTTATGATTTATTCTATTTATTAGGAAGAGCTCTATGCCTAATTTCCCATATTATGACCGCATAATTAAATATATTATTTTATTTTTTATCTTAATAATCGGTTTACTTCGTTATTCTACATCGTTGGCGAAATCTACTGCTGTTGAAATCATTCATGATAAGGGAGTGCAACTAATTAATGGTGATGGTGTTCCCGTTGATTTAGTCAAAGGTCGTTACTATATTCATCAGTCTGCTATGCAAGGTTACTCTCTTGGGCAATTCCACCTTGGAATTTTGTTTTATACGGGAGATGGTGGTGTCCAAGATAACACGTGCGCTGAATTGTGGTTAAAAAAAGCGGCACAAGCAGAAGACGAAGTACATAATATGGCACTTGATGCGCTCTCTGATATTTATGAAGAGACAGCGATGCTATCATCAAAACCTCGGGTGGTTAGTGGTACGCTAAATGAAGCGCTTTGCCAGCAATTACCTGATCTTACTATGATGAATAAGGTTCAAGTGAATGATATTGAATTGACTCTGATTGAAGCGCCTAAAATTGACCCAAATCTACTGGGAAATGCGATTATTTCAGTACCTAAACTTTATACACTGACCAAAATAATAGGGCAGCAGCAATTACCTCTTAAGATAGCGGCAATACCTCGACTGAACTATGCCATTAGTTGGGCAAGTCAGTTTTATCAAACAGCTTTTGATAACGTAGTGAACAAATGGTCTGTGTTGGCACAGCTTATGTCTGATAACCACCAAAAAGCACCTCAAAGAGTTGCTTATAAGGTGAATGCAGAACGGATCAGGCCGTTGGATATTGCGCGTAACCCTCCGGAGCCCGCAGAAGAGGTTATTATCACTATTTTGCTTTCGCCTGAGCAAGAAGCTGAATTAGCCAAAAATAGACAGGGCGAAGTACTCACACCAATGCAAGTACCTATGCAGTCAGAGGATGATAACCTATTTGTATATCCGGCTATTGAACCATCTCATGTACCATTGGAACTCGAAGCTAATATTATGCTAGCTCAAACTTTATCTGAATTGCCTGAGGATCCTCTCATTCACTCTGTGCTGTCATCACAAACTCCATTGCCTATAGTAGAGAAAAAAGCACCTGTTAAAATGATGGTATCAAATACACCTACACCAGTCCCTACTTATAACTTGGGGGGGGATCCACGCAATGCCTCACCGAAACATTATACTCTACAAGTGGGGAGTGCTAGTTCTTCGGCTGGATTATATGACCAAGCTCGTCGTTACAAATTATCAAATTATTTAGTGTATGAGACCGTGCGCAATGGGCGGCAATGGTATGTATTGGTATATGGTGAATACCCAAATATGTCCTCAGCAAAACGTGCTTTGAAAACTCTTCCTTCAGCAATTCAACGTGATAAACCTTGGATCCGCAGCTTACAACATGTGCAATCAGAACTTTAGTTGTCCTATAAATGAGTGATATTTTTATTTGATGCTCTATCTATAGAAGAAGCTTGTTTTGGTTTTTATTCATCTATACCTCACTATGAGAGTTTAAATGAAGGCTGACATGTTACTTAGGTATGTCTAAGTAGCATGGCAGCCTTGATAAATTTAATAAAATAGTGGGCAGCACAAACGTTTTACAATCAATAATTCATTTAGCAATATGTGCGTGTGATTACATTTTTCGCGAATGCAAATGCAAACTAATATCATTTGTGCTAATGACAAGGTAATATATACCCGTCATACTTCAAGTTGCAGCGTTGTTGACTACGCTCACTCGTGCAGTCACATAGTTTTCTATGCTCCTAGCGATTCGTTCACTTTTCGCTTAGCTGCACCTCGAATTATTTAGAGTATAGACGCCATTATTTGTATTATGGGCACAATTAGCACTCAACCTAGGTTGTGAACGATGATGCTAACCGTTGTGTTTATTGAATGAAAAAGACGGAGGTTATTGGATGTTTGTAAAATCATTAACATCAGGGTTGGTATTGTTATCGGCGTTGGTATTAGCGGGTTGTGATCAATCGAAAGAAACGACAACAACGTCCGCACCTGCTGAGAAGCAGGTGATGACAATTGAACATGCGCAAGGTAAAACAGAAGTACCGCGTCACCCTGAAAAAGTGTTTGTAATGAATATGGAAACGCTCGATATCATGGATGCATTAGGTGTTCCTGTTGCAGGCCTACCACAAACAAACGTTCATCTTCCTAAGTTTCTTTCTAAATACAGCGGGACCGAATATATCAACGCAGGGACGCTGTTCGAACCAGCTTACGAAACGATTAGTAACGCTCAACCAGATCTAATTTTAGGTGGCAGCCGTGCTCGTGATGCGTATGACAAATTGAGTGCAATCGCACCAACAATTTCAATGGATATTGATAATAAGCATTTTATTGATAGCTTAAATGAGCGTACTAGCGAACTTGGTGTGTTGTTTGGAAAAGAGCAGCAAGCCGAGCAACTGGTTGCTGATTTCAAAGATAAAATAGCTAAAATTAAACAAAAAACACCTAATGCAGGAAAGGCGATGGTGATCTTGGTTAGCGGTGGCAAGATTTCAGCTTACGGCCCAGGTTCTCGTTTTGGTTTTATCTTTGATGAATTAGGTTTCGAACCTGCTTACGTGTTCCCTGATGATACTGGCAGACACGGTAATATTGTCAACGCAGAGCTGTTAGTCAAGTTAAACCCTGATTGGCTATTTGTGATTGATCGTGATAGTGCAATCGGCCGCACTGATGCTCAGCCAGCAGCGCAAGTCTTGGATAATGCATTAGTGAGAAAAACGTCTGCATGGAATAAACAACAAGTGACTTACCTTGATCCAACAGCGGTTTATATTGCGGGTGGGATCCAAACATACTCTCAATTAATGGACGATGTTAATAACGCATTAGAAAAAAGCCAAACAAATTAATCAATGAAAACGCTTTATCTCTTTTTGGGAATTATCGCATTATTGGTATTAGCCGTGATTAGTTTGTTTATCGGAGCGGGTGACGTGTCACCCGTTTCGCTTTTCACTGATCCAGAGATGCAAGATATCTTTTTTATCAGCCGAATTCCTCGAACCGTTTCTTTAATCCTTGCGGGTAGCGCGATGAGCGTAGCAGGGTTGATCATGCAACTGCTTACTCAAAACCGTTTTGTTGAGCCTTCGTTAGCGGGAACAACACAATCAGCGAGCTTAGGCTTGTTATTTGTGATGGTGCTTTTCCCAGCGGCAGGTATTATGACTAAAATGGTGGTGGCAAGTGGTTTTGCTTTGCTAGGCACCATGTTGTTTATGTTGCTGCTACGTAGAGTGATCTTAAAATCAGCCTTAATCGTCCCACTCGTTGGTATCATGCTTGGCGCTGTAATCAGTGCACTGACTATCTTCACCGCCTACTCTTTCGATTTATTACAATCTTTAGGTGCTTGGATGAGCGGTGATTTTTCTAGCGTTATCCAAGGTCGTTATGAGCTGTTATGGCTAGTTGGATTACTGACATTATTAGCCTGTTGGATTGCCGATAGTTTTACTGTTGCAGGTATGGGGCGTGAATTTGCAGTCAACGTCGGTTTAAATTACCGCAAAGTGATGACGATTGGCCTATCAATAATCGCATTAATCAGTGGTGTCGTAGTTGTGGTGGTAGGTGCGTTGCCGTTCTTAGGATTGATTATTCCAAACCTTGTCAGCTTAGTGATGGGGGATAACATTCGTAAAACACTGCCTTGGATTTGTATCGCAGGCGGCGGACTAGTTTTACTCTGTGACATTATTGGACGCTTGGTTCGTTATCCCTTTGAGATCCCAGCTAGTGTGGTTTTAGGTGTGATTGGTGCAATTATTTTCCTTTTTTTATTGTTGAAGCAGCAACGTTATGCAAAAAGTTAATGCGTCAGTGGTGTTACCTAAAAAAAGAATGACACCATTACAAAGAATATGGCTGTTATTAGGGTTATCAATTATCGCTATTGTCCTGTTTATGACGATTAACCTTGGTAATAATCTGGCTTATATTCTACCTCATCGAGGTTATATGGTACTGACGATGATACTTGTGGCATTTGCTTCAGGGGTTTCGACGGTACTGTTCCAAACTATCGCTAATAATAAAATTTTAACTCCCTCTATTATGGGGCTAGAAGCGTTATTCATTTTATTACAGACTATTTTCGTATTTTATACCGATAGTCTGCCTGCGTCTTGGTTACTGAATATTGGTAAATTTTTATTAGAATCCTCTCTATTAGTATTATTTTCTGTGCTGCTATACCGCTGGTTGTTCGTATCTGCAAAACTGAATATTAATCTAGTACTGATGGTCGGTATTATTTTAGGAACCTTGTTCCAAAGTACGGCGACTTTGTTGCAACGTTTGATGGATCCTAATGAATTTTCGATCCTGCAAAGTCGTATGTTTGCCACTTTTACTCGAGCAACACCTGAGTTAATTTTATTTACCCTTGTTATTACCTTGGTTGTCGGTATCTTGTTGTGGCGCATGCGTTATTGCTTTGATGTTTTGGCATTAGGGCAAGCGAATGCAATTAATTTAGGTATTAATTATCGCCAAAAAGTGACGGTGATTTTATTACTCATTTCTATTTTAGTGGCAGTGTCTACAGCCTTAGTTGGACCGTTGACTTTTTTAGGTTTAATGGTCGCTAACCTAGCCTATTTTATCAGTGGTAGCAGCCAACATCGTTATCTATTACCTGTCTCCTTTTTATTAGGTGTGATTGCATTGATTGGCGGGCAATTGATCCTCGATTATGGCCTAAATATGGCAGGTACGCTCTCTGTCGTGATTGAGTTTATCGGTGGCATATTCTTTATTTATATGGTGTTAAGAAGGTTTTAGTATGATTGAAATTAATCAGATATCGAAAAGTTATCAGGATACTAAGGTCTTAGATAACATCACGACCACCATTAAAAATAGTGGCATTACCTCGATTATAGGGCCTAATGGGGCGGGTAAATCAACGCTATTGTCAATCATTGGGCGTCTGCTCACCGCAGACTCGGGGCATGTAAAAGTCAATGAATTAGATGTTGTAAAGACGCCAAGTGATAAATTAGCGACGTATTTATCGGTGTTGCGTCAAGAGAACCAATTTGCCAGCCGATTAACCGTCGAAGAGCTGGTGGGGTTTGGGCGCTTTCCTTATACTAAAGGGCGCTTAACTATTGATGATAAAAAGAAAATTGATGAGTCACTCAATTTTTTAAATTTATCTAATTTGCGTTATCGTTATTTGGATGAATTATCGGGGGGACAACGCCAACGTGCTTATGTCGCAATGGTACTGTGCCAAGACACGGAATATGTGCTACTGGACGAGCCACTTAACAACCTAGATATGAAGCATGCAGTGATTATGATGAAGTTGTTACGCCGTGCCGCAGATGAATTAGGTAAAACGATTATCTTAGTGATCCACGATATTAACTTTGCGTCAGTTTATTCAGATCATATCATCGCGATGAGAGCGGGGAGATTGGCTTATCACGGTGCGCCGAATGACATTATGAAAGCAGAAATTATCGAAGATATTTTTGACACGCCGATCGAAGTAAAATCCGTCGATAATAAGTTAATTGCGATGTATTACTAGGGGGGTATTTATCTTTGAAGGTAAGTTTTGATGTGAATTAAAGCCATTTTAGTCAAAGGAAATAGGCTTGCCACCTAGATAAGTTAAGGATAAAGCCGCGTTCAATATCTTGAAGCGGCTTTATAAAATTATTTCTTAGGGCGAACAGCAGTCACTTCGATCTCTACACGCCAAGCTGGATTTGCTAATTTAGCCACTTGGAATGTTGAACGAGCAGGTAGATTCTCTGATTTGTCATTATAGAATTTTGAATATCCAGCCATAAAGCCAGCAAAATCCATATTTCCTTGGGTTTCATCACCACCAACCAAGAAAACTTGCATTTTGACAACATCATTCATGGTCAGACCTAATTTTTCTAAGTGGTCTTTGATTTGATTCATGATGTTAACAGTTTGAACTTCAGTGTTACCGTAAGACTCTAAAACACCTTCAGGTGCATCTTTAGAGATCTTAGTAGGCACTTTCCCGCTTAGGAAAATGATATCATTGTTAGCGCTAATTTCTACGGATTCAGCGATAGGCATTCCTTGTAGCTTATGGGTTTTAACACCTTCAGCATTTGCACTCGCTACACCCAAAATCAACGGAAGGGAAAGCAGTAAAGTTTTATAGCGCATGTAAGCTCCTTAACATTATCAAAATTATATACTCATCATAATTCAAGTTGCAGCCTTTCCCATATAGGGAGTGACATCGTTAACTCACACACTAGTCACCTAGCTGCACCTCGAATTATTTAGAGTACATTAAGTGTATAAATACTCGTAAAAAAAGCGTTCTTATTACTCAGTAAAACGAGATAGCCTGTATGGATGTGGATCGATAACGGGTTTGGTATCCATTAATAGATCCGCAGTCAGTTGACCAGACGCAGGGCTTTCTGTCATACCCCAACCTGTTGCTGTATTGATAACAAGGCCCGGGTATTGTTCAATTTTAGAGATGATTGGTATTTCATCATCTGTTGGGCTAACGGTACCACCCCAACGTTCAACTACTTTAGACTCTTTAAATACTGGGAATTCTTTTCTCAGTCGTTCCAGTACGCCATCAAGATGTTCAGTATTTGGTGTATTGGTTGCGGTACGGAACTCTTCAAATGGTGTCTTCTCATCTAATTGCCATGAAGTTGCCATGGTAAATGAGTTAAAGAGATCTTTACCGATAGAGAATTCTAATGGCAGCTCACCACCTTGTAGCAGGTGCATAAAGCGTGGCCCTAGCAGGAAGCTATCTTTAACAATTGAGCTGGTGAAGATGCGAGGAGCAACTGCATAAGTCCCATCAGCTTGTTCACGGAAGTGGATACCATTTGGTAAGTGTACGTTACCTTTTGGTGCACCAGGTACGCCAGTAATGCGTTGCTGAGACAGATAAACGTTCAGTGTTGGAACATCAATACCAAGGTTGCCCATAAATAGGCGAGACCAGATACCGCCGGTCAGAACAACGTTAGAGGTTTTGATTGAGCCTTTTTCGGTGACAACATCAGAGATTTTGCCGCCAGCTGTTTCAATACCGCGTACTGCACAATTAGTGTAGATGCGGATACCCAATGATTTTGCGTAGTTAGCCATCGTTGGTGTCACAACTTCAGGGTCAAGGCTACCTGAGTCTTCTTCAAAGCCAGCGATTTTCCAAGGTGTTTGAGCACCGGCAAGGCGTTGAGCTAGCTCATCACCTTCGATCATGCGGGTTCTCAGTGGAGTGTCAAAACCTGGATTTTCCGCCGTTTTTCTGATCCACTCTCTTGAGATTTCTAAGTCTTCTTCACTAGAAGGAACCTCTACACGGCCTTGAACGCGGAAACTGGTGTCAGCACCAATTTTTTCATTCATGCCATTCCATAAAATTTTTCCATAGTGGTGTAATGGAAAAATCTCTGGAGAAGTTTTGTAACTAATAATTTGGCTATAGGCACGGCCTGATTGCTCGCCACCTACAACGCCTTTCTCACAGATAACAACATTCATTCCTCTTTCAGTAAGATTAATTGCAGTCATTATTCCTTGGAGACCCGCACCGATAACAACGGCATCTGCGGATTTTGGTAATGCACCTTCAGTACCTGCTACCGCAGGAACTCGAGATTTAGTCGTTTCAAAACGACCTTCTCTGCGGATCATTGGAACAACCGCAGCACCCCCTGCGAGAACACCCGCAGCACCGACCCCTAAAAGTAGTTTTCTTCTCGAGATTTTCATCTATAACCTCAATAATAACCTTAGTTTTTATATAGTAAATTATTACAATTTAAGATAATCATATTACCATAATTCACTGCATTGTTAATTAGGGGTATTATTTGTTAATGATATTAAGTGAAATGCTAATATTCGTAACCGAATATAGTCAAGCCTGTAAAGGCTTTGCGCGGTTTCTTGATAAAAAGGGCTATTTCAAAGAAGGAAAAAACACAGGTTGATGTCAGATTAAGTGTACAGTTATTATTTTTCTGACTAAAATGAAGCTAAAATTAGTTTCATTTGGTAAGTAATAAACAAAAATACTTGAATTAGCTAAATAACGTTCAATTTTTTATTGTGTGTTTTATTGATGAGGTTTTATAAATAACGTAATAAATATGCGGCTTAAATGCATTTAATTTGCCTTATGGATTGATTGTGTGGTTGAAAAATAACTTGCTATTGTATAAGGTTTGCTAAATATCACTATTTATGCGTTTTACTTATTTAAAATGATATTTTGGTTTTGTCTTGTTTTTATATTTAAACAGCGTCACATGTTGTTTACACTATTGTTTAATAAAATAGATAAATATATTTATCATGATTTTTTCCTTTATATACAATTGGTTATTGTTTTCTTATTTTGTTTAAGTACGTGGTTAGTCATTTTTACTGATAAATTTGTTAAATTTGAATCCAGTTGTTAACTCATTCTGTAAAATATACTGACAATTTATTTGAGGTTATTTTGGGTGCTAAATTCATTATTTTTGAAATAAGCTTTTTGTTCCAAGGTTAATGTTGTCTGTTTTTTGACTCAATATTGTATCTAAACTAACCTGATTCGCGAGGAAATTAATGATGTTTCCTACTGTAAATAATTTTTTGGGAAAATATTTTCATTTAAAGCCTTTTGGCCGAATTTTAGGTGTAAAGTAACGATAAATAAACATAAATTTGTTCTATATTGGTTTATTATTTTGCTGTCGCAATAAAGATGAATTTATGAACAAAAGTACGTGGAGTAATTAATCGTATTTAACAGCTTTTATCTTTAATAAAGTGTTTAATGTATTGGCTTAGCGGTGGTGGGCTGAATAGTGTTTCTGGTTTATTGCTAATACTACCATGGTATTCGTGGAAAATTTTTTGCATGAAAGTTAATCCATCCTGATCTAGGGTTAATAAGAATCGGTGTAATAGATCAAGTGTTAATGGTGTTATGCCATTCTCATAACGAGAAATTTGTTGTTGGCTAATTCCCATTAACTTTGCGAGTTGTTTACCCGTGATGTTTTTTTCTTTTCTTGCTTTGCGCAAAAAAAGACCTGCTAATGCAGTCAGTCTATTTTCTTCCATATTCAGTTTCTATCAAATTTTCTGTGTGAAGGTAATGTCATGGTTGGCTATATATAGCATTTACTATAGCGAGTTAATACCGGATGTAAAAATGTTTGTATCTAATTAGATGGTGATTTTCGATAGATGAAATCTATCACGCGTGTATTTTCGATCGTTTTTTTCGATGTAAATAGTTTGTGTAATCTCATTTTTTTTGTTTATTGAAAGGTTAAATATATGATAAAAGTAGTCATTTTATGAGTTATTTCTATCTTAAATTCTAATTATGGCTTTAAAATTAATGTAATCGATCTTTAATTTACTTTTGTCCGATATTAAATTTCTGAATTATTTTGTTTCAATTTATTACTGATTGAAATGATTTTTGTGAGGCTAAAAAGAGGGAGACGCAAAGTGGATAGGTTTTTTGTGCTTTTGTAGCAATAATTTTTCATGTACCACGTCATTTAATTTTTTAGTCATATTTCGACGATATTGTTTTGCACCTACAATATCTGAATATGGCTAATTTATAATGTTTATTTCACGAAAAGAATACTTACTTATGTTAGTGTTAGGTGCATTAGCACCTGCTTATGCAGTCGAAGAAAGGATCATAAACGCAACCGAATTAATTATTAGTTTTAGTCAATTAAATAATACCGATGCAGGAAAAAATATTTTAAGTCAAAATATTGCAGCAGTTATCTCTATCAATAACTCTTCTACTGAAGAACTACGCCAACAAGCGATTTATGATAATACCATTGCTGCATTGTTTGGTTCTATGTCAAATGGCTTACTGGTTTCTGATGCTTTAGGGGAAACAATGAGTGAGATATTTGCTAAAAATAATAGTATTAATGAGAACATGTATAGTGCTTCAACATTCTCATCAAGTTTCGAAAAACTATTATTTGAAGCTAATACACTGACTCAGGAAAATACGACCTTTGCTAAAAATTTTTATGCCAATGGGAGTATTGATGGCGATCTTAATAATCTCGCAACGGATATTACATTGCCTGAAGATGGTTTTTATAATATTTATGATATTGCTTACCAACCGGATAATGAACATAAAAATACAGTGGGGAACTCTCGTCCAGTTCAAGTCTCTGCTGATAATATCGACAGTTTTGATGGTGTAGATTTTTTTGGTCATGTGGTTGATGGACAAAATGATATTTTATCTACGGTGGTCAGTAATGCCGCCTTCCCTAGCGGCCACTCAACATTTGGTTTTACGACAACGTTACTGTTTGCTGAAATGATCCCTGAATTATTTCAAGCATTTTTATATCGTGGGGCTGAGTATGCTAACAGCCGTGTAGTGTTGGGAGTGCATTATCCTCTAGATGTCATTGGAGCGCGTATAATGACACTTTATACGTTAACGCAAATATTGAATAACAACCCTGATTATTTAAATCAAGATACCGTATCGTTGTTAGGGCAGACTGTAACAACATCAAATGATTTTCAATCATTAATAGCAGATGCACAATTGGATCTGCGCTCACTACTTGAAATGGGATGTAATAGCACTATCGCTGACTGTATTGTCGATAACAGTACTGCTGATGAGTTGCAAAAGAAAAAAGAACAATATACATGGAGCTTAACTTATGGTTTATCTGCGATTGGCCCAACAGATTTAGCTCCTGTTGTTCCTGAAGGTGCTGAAATATTGCTTGCAACTCGGTTTCCTTATTTAACTAATGAACAAAGACGAGATGTTTTGGCGACAACTGAAATTGAATCAGGCCACGCCCTAGATGATGGTTCTGGTTGGGCTAGGTTAAATTTATATGCAGCCGTGGACGGTTATGGAGCATTTAATGGTGATATCCATATCATCATGGATAGCAGTAAAGGTGGTTTTAATGCCTATGATGTATGGGGAAATGATATTACTGGTGATGGACACTTTATTAAAGATGGATCAGGTGCTCTTGAACTGACTGGTAACAATAGTTTTTCAGGAACGACAACAGTTATGGAAGGTGGCCTAATTATTAATGGCTACCATGGTAATTCACTCGTTAATGTTCAAGATAATGGGATCCTTTCAGGCACTGGCACCATAGGTGCATTGAATGTTGAAAAAGGCGCAGTCATTGCTCCGGGTAATAGTATTGGCACTTTATCTGTGAAGGGGGATGTGATATTTGATGAAGGTGCTTTCTATTTAATGCAATATTCCCTTGATGGAGGGAGTGATTTAATTCAAAGCGATGGTATGGCTCAAATTAATAATGCTGACCTTATTATTTCTCTCTCTGAATGGGGTAATTTACTGCAATATAACAATGTTAATAGCTTTCTTAATCAAGAGATGACTATTTTAACAGCGCTGAAGGGGCTAAGTGGTGAATTTAATCAGTTAGAACCTTATTCTTTATTTCTAGACTCGTCATTAAATTATACAGAGAACTCTGTCATATTAAATTTTAAACGCAATGATGTTCTCTTTACCGATATCGCTTTGACTAAAAATGAGCGTTCTATTGCTAGCGCTATTGATTCAATGGCTGCCGGCCATCCTATTTATGAAAGCATGTTGATACTAACTAATGAAAATGAGGTTAGAGACATATACCATCAATTATCAGGTCAAATTTATGCGGATATCACATCTGCAATGATTAATGATAGCTACTATTTACGTGACACACTCAATCAGCGGCTATTGCAATCCAGTGGTCGTAACGTCGCACCGGATATTAAAGTAAACTCAAGTGGTGCTTGGGCTAAAATACATCGTGCTTGGGGACATGCTTCAGGAACTTCGAATTCAAGAGGTTATCGAACATCAAATTATGGTGTGTTATTAGGTATTGATTCTGTTTTTGATCATGGCTGGCAAGGGGGGATAGTAACCGGCTATACACAAGCAACAGTTGACAATGGCTATCGTACGAATGCCGAAGCTCATCAATATCATATCGGTGTTTATGGCAGTAAAAATTTTGATAATTTGATGATACGTTCTGGTGCGACATACTCTTTATATAATATAGATACTCAACGTTCTATTCAGTACTACGAACAACAGGATTATTTAACAGGTAATTATTCAGCAAATGTCTCGCAAATATTTATTGAGGTAGGACAGAAGACTACCTTTAACAATGTGAACATAGAGCCTTTTTTTAATCTGGCTTATGTGAATATGCGAAGTGCTGATATTAACGAGATGGGGGGTATTACAGCATTGCATGCAAATAAACAAAGTGCAGATGCTAAAATATCGATATTAGGATTAAGAGCGGAAACTGAATTACCAATAGGGCAATCATTGTACTTAAATCTTCATCATGAATTGGGTTGGCAGCACCAACTTGATAATGTTAATCGAGATATGTCTTTGGTACTGAAAGGATCAGATCAACATTTTACTGTGAGTAGTGTCCCTGCCTCAAGAAATGGTGCTGTAGTAAACGTTGGTGCTGATTTGTTCATGAGCAAAAATGCTAAGATATATTTAGATTATTCAGGAAGCTTATCTTCAAACTATCAAGATAATCATGTTGCTCTTGGGGTTAACTGGACGTTCTAAAAAATAAATTAAAAGGTTTATAGCGAAATATGGCTATAAACCCTTTTTAAGCTACCTAGTGTTTATCATTTAAATATTTAGGTTCTTTAGGTAATTTAAAGCAACATAACAAACAGATAACGAGTACGACCATGACATAAATAAAGAATGCATTTTCTGCGCCACTGGCTTTAAATTGTAATGCAACAGACGGGGCTGAGCCGCCAAATATTGCATTACCAATAGCATAGGAAACACCGACTCCTAGCGCACGTAAGTGAGGGGGAAACATTTCTGCTTTTACCAACCCACTAATCGACGTATAGAAGCTGAGTAACATCATTAAAAATATTAATAGTAAGGCGATAATGATAGGGGATTGAGCGAAATGGCGCATGCCTAATACCATCACCGGATAGATAAATATAATCATCGACAATGTGAAAGTGATCATAGCTGCGCGGCGGCCGATTTTATCAGAAATGATACCAAATAATGGTTGAGATATCATGAAGATAAATAATGAGGTGGTCATGATATAGCCGACGACTTTACTATCAATACCGATATTGGTGAGATAGGTTTTTGAGTAAACGGTAATAATATAAAAGCATAATGATCCTGCCGCAGTATAGCCAATCACTAATATAAAGGATTGCCAATGCTGTTTTAGTAGGGCAATTAAAGATCCGGATTCTTTAGATTCTGATGCATCATTACTTAATGTTTCATCTAACCGTTTTCTCGCAATCAGCGACACAATAGCTGCAAAGCCGCCAAGAACAAACGGGATCCGCCAAGCGCCATCATGCAATTGTTGTTCGCTGAGAAATGCTAACATGATGACACTGAGCAAACTGGCAAGTAATTGCCCGCCAGACAGAGTGACATATTGGAATGATGCAAAAAAGCCCCGTTGCCCTTTAAGACCGAGTTCGCTCATATAGGTTGCAACAGCACCATATTCACCGCCAACAGATAAACCTTGCAGTAGGCGTACTAACAACAATAAAAGAGGCGCTAACATACCAACCTGTGCATAAGTCGGGAGAGCAGCAAACAGGAAAGAACTGAAGCCCATTAAATAGATTGAAGCGACCATTGAGCGCTTTCTGCCATGTCGATCGGCGATACGCCCAAATAACCAACTACCAATCGGGCGCATAAAGAAACTTGCAGCGAATACTCCCCAAACATAAATAGATTGAGTGAGCGGTTCCATCGTTTGTGGGGTGAGTGCTTTGGTAAAATATGCAGCAAACACGGCATAAATATAAAAATCAAACCATTCAACCAAGTTGCCCGAAGCTGCCCCAACGATCCCACGAATACATTTTGCTTTTGCGTTTGCATCTAACGAGGCATCGGCTTTTTTTGCACCAACTTGAGATATTTCCAATTTATCACCACCGCAACAAAATTAACAATAATTTAACTAATAGCGATATTCACTTATCGAGTCAATATTTGACTGCTCATTAAATTAAATATTGAGATCAACATCCTGTTTTTAATGTCTCTTTTAGATAAGTTATAGTGTTTAATTTTAATGGTAACTCTGTGTTTTAAAAGGTTTTTTTAAGTGTTTTATTTAGTTGTTATTCTAAATTTAATTTGCTCAGACTTTAAGCAGATAAAATTGGATTAATCCTAATAGGTTGTCTATAAATCTATAGACAAGTCTAAATAAGATTTTGTTTGACGGAAAACACTAACGGCCTTATAGCGCAAGGGAAAAGAGAGGGTTAAATCTAATTAAGTTTATTTAAGGAGAAAATAGAACATTTAAGCTAGGGAATGAAAATGGAAATTATTTTTATTTAAATACCTTTTATTAAGTTTTTGTTAGCTAATTGATATGTGAATATTTGTTAACATCAAGTTTTTGCGCATATCATGATATATTAAATCAGAAGCTGTTTTCCTTGTATATTGTTATCTCCTAGCATCAATTTATCATTTCTTTTTTTTATAAAAACATGCGCTATATATTTTATTATATAAATGACATTGATAATTGATATGTTAAGTCAATGATTTTGTGTGATTCATTGACTTTATAATCGGTGCATTTATTGATGTAAGACAATCTCTTAAATTTAATGATAGGTATTATTAATCATATCAAAATTTAATTACCTTCAATTATGCGGGCAATCGTTTTATTGAGAATAGCACGCATCATATTTGATAGAAGTCGTTACTTCTAACACTTTAAAAAAATTAATTGAGTGAGTTATGTATGGCAAATATGAAAGAGAAAGCATCGGTTTTTGCTCCTCTGACCCGTCGAGGATTTGTTAAGGCAAGTACGATCACGGGTTTGGCTGCGGCGGCTGGGGGATTTTCTCTTCCATTTCGCGCTTCAGCAGCGACAGAGCAAAAAGTAGCAACTCCAATAGCAGATGAAAAAGTCGTTTGGAGTGCATGTACTGTAAACTGCGGCAGCCGCTGTCCATTGCGCATGCATGTGGTTGATGGCGAAATCAAATACGTCGAAACCGATAATACAGGTGATGATGTTTATGAAGAGCTACATCAAGTGCGTGCGTGTCTACGTGGGCGCTCTATGCGTCGCCGTGTTTATAATCCTGACCGTCTACGCTATCCAATGATGCGTGTAGGTAAACGTGGCGAAGGTAAATTCAAACGGATCAGTTGGGATGAGGCTTTTGATGTCATTGCCGACAACATGAAACGTTTAATTAAAGACTATGGCAATGAGTCTATTTACCTCAATTACGGTACTGGTACCTTGGGTGGCACCATGACCAAATCATGGCCGCCAGGAGCTACCTTGATCGCCCGATTAATGAATTGTTGTGGTGGCTATTTAAACCATTATGGTGACTACAGTACTGCACAAATCGCCGCAGGTTTAAATTATACCTATGGCGGCTGGGCTGATGGTAATAGCCCTTCTGATATTGAAAATTCTAAATTGGTCGTGATGTTTGGTAATAACCCCGGTGAAACACGTATGAGTGGCGGCGGGGTGACTTATTATGTTGAACAGGCTCGCGAAAAATCCAATGCTAAAATGATCATCATCGACCCTCGTTATACCGACACAGGTGCTGGTCGTGAAGATGAATGGATCCCTATTCGTCCAGGAACTGATGCGGCATTAGTTAGTGCGCTTGCTTATGTCATGATCCAAGAAAATTTAATTGATAAGCCGTTTCTTGATAAATATTGTGTCGGTTATGACGAAACAACAATGCCCGCAGGCGCACCTGAAAATGCGCACTACAAAGCTTACATTCTTGGCGATGGGCCTGATGGTCAACCAAAAACGCCTGAGTGGGCGGCTGCGATCACGGGGATCCCCGCATCACGGATCGTAAAATTAGCGCGTGAAATTGGTACAGCAAAACCTGCTTATATTGTGCAAGGTTGGGGTCCACAACGTCGCTCTAATGGTGAATTAGCTTCTCGCGCGATTTCAATGTTAGCAATTCTGACGGGCAATATTGGTATTAATGGCGGTAATACGGGCGCTCGTGAAGGATCGTATAGCATTCCTTTTGTTCGTATGCCTACATTAACTAATCCAGTGACGACCAGTATCTCTATGTTTATGTGGACGGATGCAATTTTACGTGGCCCTGAAATGACGGCGACTCGTGATGGTGTTCGTGGTAAAGATAAACTAGATGTGCCAATTAAAATGGTATGGAACTATGCAGGCAACTGTTTGGTTAATCAGCACTCGGAAATTAACCGTACTCATGACATCTTACAAGATGAATCGAAGTGCGAGATGATTGTGGTGATTGATAACCATATGACAGCGTCTGCAAAATATGCCGATATCCTACTACCTGATTGTACAGCATCAGAACAGATGGATTTTTGTATGGATGCTTCTGCTGGCAACATGTCCTATGTCATTTTTGCCGATCAGGCAATTAAACCCCGTTTTGAAAGCCGCAATATCTATGAAATGACCAGTGAAATTGCTAAACGTATGGGCGTTGGTGAGCAGTTTACTGAAAATCGTACCCAAGAAGAGTGGTTACGCCACCTGTATGAGCAGTCTCGCGCTGCATTGCCTGAGCTACCAACATTTGAAGAGTTCCGTGCGCAAGGTATTTTCAAAAAACGTGACCCTAACGGCCATCATGTGGCTTATCAGAGCTTCCGTGAAGATCCTGTTGCCAATCCACTAACCACACCTTCCGGCAAAATTGAAATTTATTCAGCACAGCTGGCGGAACTGCAAAAGACATGGGAGCTGAATGCAGGGGATGAAATACATCCATTACCAATATATTCCGTTGGCTTTGAGCAGTACGGCGACCCATTAATGGAGAAATACCCATTACAGTTAACCGGTTTTCATTATAAGTCACGTACACACTCGACGTACGGTAACGTTGATGTATTAAAAGCGGCATGTCCTCAAGAGCTATGGATTAACCCTCAAGATGCGGCAAAACGCGATGTAAAACATGGCGATTTAGTGCGTATATTTAATGATCGTGGTGAGGTTCGCGTTAAAGTTAAAGTGACACCGCGTATTCTGCCAGGCGTTGTAGGTCTCGGTGAAGGTGCTTGGTATGACCCTGATGGGAATCGAGTGGATCATGCAGGAAGTATTAATGTATTAACCACGCAACGTCCATCGCCTTTGGCGAAAGGTAACCCATCACACTCTAATCTTGTTGAAGTTGTGAAAGCTTAAGGATGCCAGTTATGTCAACGCAATATGGTTTTTATATCGATTCAAGTCGTTGCACTGGCTGCAAAACCTGTGAGCTAGCGTGTAAGGACTTTAAAAATTTATCTCCGGAAGTTAATTTCCGTCGTATTTATGAATATGCGGGTGGTGATTGGACAGAGCAGGATGGCGTATATGGGCAAAACGTATTTGCTTATTATTTGTCGATTTCCTGTAATCACTGCGACGATCCTGCCTGTGCAAAAGTATGCCCAAGTGGGGCCATGCATAAACGCGAAGACGGTTTCGTGGTCGTTGACGAAGAAGTTTGTATTGGTTGTCGTTATTGCAGTATGGCTTGCCCTTATGGCGCACCGCAATTCGATGAAGTGAAAGGTCATATGACCAAATGTGATGGCTGCTATGAGCGTGTTGCAGAAGGTAAAAAGCCAATTTGTGTCGAGTCTTGCCCATTGCGTGCATTAGATTTGGCGCCAATCGAAGAGTTACGGGCAAAATATGGTAATTTGGCCGAAATCGCACCGTTGCCATCTGCGGAATATACTCATCCAAACATTGTTTTAAAATTGAATGCCAATAGTCGTCCTGTCGGTGATACCACCGGGCATCTGGCTAACCCGGAGGAGGTATAATATGGGATCGGGAATTCATGAATGGCCATTAATGTTTTTTACTGTTATAGGCCAAAGTGTCGCGGGTGCTTTTGTCATGATGGCAGCGGTACTATTGAGTGGAAAGTTATCGGCTGATCTAAACCGCAGGGTACATTACAGCATGTTTGGACTCTGGCTATTGATGGGCATTGGTTTCTTATTATCGACTATCCATATGGGGAGCCCATTACGCGCCTTTAATGCATTTAACCGCTTAGGAGCGTCTTCGCTAAGTAATGAAATTGCCAGCGGAGCTTTATTCTTTGCATTAGGTGGCCTGTATTGGTTATTAGCGGTGTTGAATAAAATGCCAGCCGCATTGGGTAAGCTATGGTTGATCGTGGTAATGGTTTTAGCAGCCGTATTTATTGTAGCCATACCACGTGTTTACCAAATCGAAACGGTGCCAACATGGAATAATAGCTACACCATAATCAACTTTGTATTAACGGCATTCCTTGGTGGGCCAATATTAGCTGCGCTCTTACTGCGAATTGCTAGATTCGACTTACAATGTATCCGTCGCGTGCCTGCATTAAGTATTGTGGCATTGTTAGTGAGTGTAGCAGTGGCTATTTCACAAGGTTTTGATCTGGCTAGTATTGAAACGCCAGTACAAAGAGCGGTTGATTTGGTTCCTGATTACGGGATCTTGATGGATATTAAGATCGTCGCGATTGCAATGGGGTTGGGCTGCTGGATCATGCCGTTAGTGGCAAGACGTAATCCCTCCGTTCTGAATATGATAATAGGTTTTTTATTCGTATTTGCAGGGGAAATTGTCGGACGCGGTGTTTTCTATGGTCTGCATATGACGGTGGGTATGGCTGTTAATTAATATACTCTTAGGCTTAGCAATCTTGTTGCTAAGCCTGTATTCTCTCACATCAGTCACATAGTTATAGGTTTTAGGGGATATATATCCGTTATCTTTCAAGTTGTAGGATTTTTCGTTAAGGCATAAGGGGCTAAGCTCCCGACTATTTTCGTTTGTCGCCTACCTGCAACTCGAATTATTTAGAGTATAATCCCTTTTATTATTAATAGTTATATAAAAAGTGAATAGAAGCACATCATGAACGAACAATCTTTGAACAATATTTCTTTAACGGCGCGGGTTCTTGGCGCCGCGTTCTATTATTCGCCAAATGAGGTGCAAGACATTATTGGCTTACTGTCATCACCTCAATGGGCTGAAGATTGGCCATATGGTTCGGCAGAGCAAAAACAGACTATTGGCCGTCAATTAGCTGTTTTGCAGACAGATAATGAAAGCTTAGATGAAGCTTATCAGCGGCTATTTATTGGCCCTTACGCATTGCCATCACCGCCATGGGGTTCTGTGTGGCTAGATAAAGAAAATGTCATTTTTGGTGATTCCACACTGCAATTACGTGAATGGATGCAACATAATCACATTGATATTTGTTTAACGCAAAATGAACCTGAAGATCATTTTGGTTTGATGTTGATGATGGTGGCATGGGTGGCTGAGAATGAGCCGCTTAAATTAAATGAGTTATTAGCTCAGCATTTATTGCCTTGGGCGTTCCATTATCTCAATAAACTGCAAGCTAATGCCAATTTTCCATTTTATGTGGGGTTGGCAGAGTTAGCGCAATTGACGCTGACAGGTTGGCAGAATTCATTAAAGATTGATGTGGCCGACAAAGAGATCTTTTTCCGCTAGAAAATATTAGTGAACGATATAGCCATTTTAATGGCTATATCGTCATTGTTATTAAATAATAACGTTTGTTATTTGAAATAATGGCTTTTCTAATTCAACATTTTTGAAGTGAAAAATATTGATACAGCTATTAATTAAATGGAATTATTATACCCAAGTTATCTGAATAGTGATTCAATGCTCGAGTTCCCCCTTGATAAAATTGCTCTTGTCGGTCATCAAGATATTGTCTGTATTCTTGGTTATTAGTTACATGAAAATTAAAGTATTTTGATTGATTTGTGTTTTTAATCATGTAGTTGTTGGATGGTGACTCACCGAGGTTCCCATTGAAAATTAAGGGGTCTTTCTTTGGGTAAATATAGTTATAAATTAATTCATTATTATTGTTTAAATCATTCAAAGCAAAGCTATGAACTGGAATAAGAAAGGTCATGAAAATAAATAGTAATTTAATCATGTTTAAAGTCTCATATCAACTTGGGTTAGAATGTAGTGTGTTTTTAGTTTAATAACGCAATTAAATTAAGCGGCTGTAATAAATTTTTTCTATTGATTTTTTTATTGTTAAATATAAGCCCTCAGAATTATTTTTATATTTTAAATGAGAGATAATATCTCCGTTTGAAATATAGTTAGATGTATTGTAATTCAAAATGTAGCTACCTAACGAATAATATGATAAGTATAAAAACAGTGCAAAAATAAAGTATTTTATTTTCATTTTTAAAAGCTTATTAACGAGATGTATAAGATAGCATTTTTATTTGATTTTGTTATTTTTATAAACGAGTTGTTTGGTTTAACTATTTGATATATGGTAATTTCTTATTGCATCATCATTTTTTGTAAGTAATTTTTATCAATAACCTTAATATAGGTTTAAGTATATTTAATAATATCTCCAGGCTGACAATCTAAAATTTCGCATAGTTTTTCTAGTGTGGAAAATTTAATTCCTTTTATTTTCCCATTTTTGAGCAAGGATAAGTTTGCCTCGGTGATCCCTAGCTCTAAAGCTAAATCCTTTGATTTTATTTTTTTCTCAACCATTAAAACATCTAGAGTTATTATTATAGGCATAGTTATATATACTGTTGATTTTCATCACTAATTTTTTTTGCTTCTTTCATTATTAGTGCGAGAGAGAGGATCATAATGCCGTAAATTATCTCACGCATTGCATTTAAAGAAAACCCTAAATAAAAGACAAAAATGCGTTCACCAGGCGGTAAACTTATTGATAATGCTAAACTTGTTAATGAGCCTAACATACCATTCACGATAGGTGTTATGACTGCCAATATTCCACCAATAAAGAGTGTTTTGATATTTCGTTGTGTCCAAATTTCGCCTTTTGATGCTTCAAAAAAGAAATAACCAACAAAAAATAGGCTTATAGAAGAAATTAAAACAGGAATATGTGTTAGTAGCATTAGTAATATCACACTTATGGAACTTAGTTCGATACTCTTGTCTAACAAAGTCGGATCAATGTTTTCGATTATCCCGTACAACATTTGTTCTTTTTGAGTTGCCCAAAAATAGTAATCACAAATTAGATCTGCGATTGCCATTATCCAAATTATAAAAGCGACTGATTTAGAATAAAAAAATAATTTTTTCTTACTTTTGCTCATTTCTGTTTATCCACATAGACCTTGCGTTAGTACATTAATTATCAAATTATAATAAAAAATTATCGTAGTAAAGAAAAAAATTATCGTTTAACGATAATTTCATTTTCTGTATATGAGGTGTTTAAGAATGAGGTTTATAAATTTGAGTTAGGTTGAGTTGTTTTGTCTGGCCATGATGGAAAACATATCAGTTGTGATACCAATTTGACGGAAATAGAGAGGCCATATCCGATTATTTTTTCTTCGGGGTATAGGGGGAATCAAAGAGTCGGTTTAAAATCTATTTGTCTTATTTCGAGGTTGTAGCACAACTTGTTGAATTATCGTGTTCGCTATTGAACATATAGTTTGCCAGCGCTAGTGGCTTGTTTGCTGATTGCTTAGCTACTCCTCGTATGATTGAGAGTATAAACTGTGTTTGAATAGTCATAATAGGTAGGATATGCGCAATCAGTTGTGGATGTTGGTCGTTGCTTTTATTTTTTTATTGATACCGAAATCGTATGCACAGGTATTGCCACACAGTACCAAGGATTGGCAACTTGCAGACATCCCTCCAACACTTATGCAAGTCAAACAAGATGAGGCTATTTTTGCTCCGATTGCGGGTGAAATGAAGGCAGTAGCGGAGCTTTATGCAGAACATGGCTTTTATTTGTATAGTCCCGCAGGTGATTACCGACCGATGCAATTCGGTAATGATTATGCTTACGTGAATGTCGACGCAATATCGACTCAAAAACCACGCTTAGCCCCTGTAGATGACCGGCTGAATGATTTAAATAATCCAATCTATGATTATTTACTGACAACGCAAAATACCCCGGTTTACCGTTCCGCTAAAGAAAGCAACCAGCCAATCGCGATGTTGTTCAGTAATCTGCGCTACCCAGTGTTAGATCGTATGATCAAAACGGAAAAAGGGGGGCAGAAGATAGCATGGCTGATTATTCGTTTAGGAGATCGCTTAGGCTATATCAAATTAGCGGATGTTGAGATGGATAAAGGGATCCCAATTTTGACCTATCACCATCTATTAAGAAACAGCGAAAATAAAAAATTTCAGCATACTTCGACGACGACTTCAGTTGAAGCATTTCAAACGCAAATGAATTATTTGAAGCAAGCGGGTTACCAGACATTAGCTTTGGAAGATATTGAAGGTTATCTCAATAAGTCTGTGAATTTACCCGCCAAATCGGTCGTGCTTACTTTTGATGATGGCTTAAAGTCAGTTTATCGCTATGCGTATCCGATTTTAAAAAATAATCAGCAGCAGGCGACCTTATTTGTGATTTCATCACGAGTCAAAACAATTCCTCAAAAATGGAGCCCAGATGGGTTGCAATTTATGAGTAAGCAAGAAATTAAATCGAGCCAAGATGTCTTTCATATTCAGTCGCATACGCATTTTTTACATAAGCTAGATTACCGCAATAGCCCAATTCTATTTAGCCGCAAGGAACATACTATTTTTCTCGATTTCCAACGTTCTATGCGGATATTACAGAAGTTTGAGCCAAACCAACGTTATTTAGCTTACCCATTTGGTGGTTTTAATCAAACGGCCATGATAGCGGCAAAACAAGCGGGGCTAGGCCTCGCTGTGACAACAATCCAAGGTAAGGTTCATTTAGGTGATAATCCATTTGCGCTAAAAAGACTTTATGCACTGAAAACAGATCCCATTGAGAAATTTGCCCAAATGGTTGGTAATAGTGGTGATGAAATTATCAATCAAAACATTGTGGTAGATAGATAGTAAGATTTAGTTGATACGTTTAAATATCATATTCAGACAATAAATCACAAGGATTAAGTCTTTGTGATTTATTTTTTACCTTGCCCCATTTCTTTTAAGAATCGCTGCTGGTAACTAAATAATTCTTTAGAAGAAATGCAATGATAATCCATTGAGAATTGTTTGGCGGTATCTTCAATGATTAATGCTAAAGCTGGATAATGGCGATGATTCCAATTTGGAAATAAATGATGGGTTAAATGTAAGTTCAAACCACCTAACCAATAAGTTAACCAGCGGGGTTTGGTATGCCAATCGTAAGTGGTTGAAAAAGTATGATGGTAAAACCCATGTGGCATATTGCCTTGTTCTGGTGGTGTATAGAAGGTGGCTTTTGCCCAGTGAGTTCCCAATATCAAGACGACAAACACCAAAGAAGCCAACATTTGGCTCAATAAATAGATCAGTAATAGGGTTCCTAGGTCAATGTGTTTATCGGCAAGGGCGTAAAATGGAATAACAATCGCCACGACAATATGCAGCAGTTTGGCCAATAAAAATGCCATGATGCCGCGTTGCCCTTGATGACGCATATGTGGAGCGACTCGTGTAAAGTGGAATCGGTCTAACCAATCAAATAACCAAATCAGCGCTGGGAAGGTTAATGCTGCAACAAGTGGCCAATAAAGATGTTGCGCCCTCATAAAAGGGTACCAACGTTGGTGAGGTGTTTGTCGCAATACAAAGTTTTCTTCAATATCCAGATCATAATGGCGAATATTGGTGTGAGCATGATGGAAAATAATATGTCGTACTCGCCAACATTCAGGATCGAGGCCTAGAGGGATGGTGACCCAAAAATTAAGCCAGCGATTAGCTTTCGCCTGTTTGAAAATCGCATTGTGAGAGGCATCATGAACAAGATTGATTGCAAGTAGTAAGGCAAAGCAGATAAATAGCGGATAAAATACAAAAAAAGCCCACGTACTATTTAACCACAATGCAGCAGCATAACACCCCAAGCAACAACTCATCAGCAAGATACTTTTTAGGTAAAATTGGCTGTCAGCAAAACGGTGATCGCCACGCTGTTGCAAATAGTGGTTCGCTGCCTTCATCAATGCTTGGCGAAACGCTTGATCAAGGCGTTGTTGATAGCCAAGCGGCCTAAGTGGTTCAGGACGCATGCTTAACCTGCTTAGGCTGTCGGCCTATGCCAAACAGTAATAGTAGACTATGCAGCCAAAGAGCCGCAGTAAAGATTAGCCAAAATGGGCTAAGCCATTGCCAAATAAATAACACGCAAACAAATAATATAGAAGCAATGGTGAACCAGCTCCATAGGCCGGTTGTACTGCCGTCAGAAAGCCCCGATAAAGCTAAAGTACCGGAGGCAAGTAGCACAAATAGAATGACTTGCTGGAGCGTGGTTCCTTGGTAGCCATAGCCATATAAATACACATAGCCAATGACTAATGTGAAAAGTAACAGTGTCCCCAATACAAGCTGCCATTGATTGATTTGATACTGTGAAACCTTTTGCTTAATCGACAGTGGTTTGCCCTTGAATATGCGCCAAAATGGACGGTTATTATCAATAAACGGATTTTCAGTCGCAGGTTCACCTTTGATGCCATAGTGGTACTCGGTATCAGGAAGGGCAGAAAATGTGCCGAACCATTTATCCCAAAAAATAAAACTACCGCCAAAATTACGATTTGAATAATGGCCTTCTTTTACATGGTGAACGCGATGGTGAAGTGGAGTAACCATGATTTTTTCCCACCAACCGAGATGTGGTATCAAAGCACTATGGTTAAAAAACTGGATGCTATAGTGCAGGATCGAAATAGTGATAAAAATATCTAGCGGCACCCCAAGTAGCGCTAACACCATAAAAAAGGGAATTGAGGTTAATGACGAATACCATGAATTGCGCACACCCAGTGAGAGGTTAAAGTGTTCACCTTGATGATGCACCACATGGACAGCCCACAATAAACGGAATTTATGGTGTAAACGGTGTAACCAATAGAAGCCAAAATCCCAAGCAAATAAGGTAAAAATCCAAACTAAGGCGATAGGCCAATGATCCACGACACCCAATGAAAAGTGACTAACCACAAAACCGTAGCAAAATAGTTCTAAGCCACGAAATAGCCACAACATGATATGGCCTGAATTGAGGTTAAATACCCATTCTTGCCAGCTAATCGAGCCTTTCTGAGTTTTCACAATAATGACTCCCTCAAGAGTCACAACCAGCAACATGAAGATAATAGGAAAAGTTAATTCATTCACTAGCGCTTTCTCCATGGGGCAAACGGTTTTGTATCCAGCGGGCAATATACAGTGCCGCGATTGCTGTGATAGCCCCTGTGACTACATCAATAAATAGATGACGCTTCAATACTAAAACAGAAAAACAGATAGCAGCGGCCCATAATAAATAAAGAGTCGTACGAAATTTGTGATGTTTTGACCATAATGCATTGAGCACGACAAGAGTCAATGAGACATGTAGAGAAGGTAATAAGTTTTGTGGACTATCGACACTTATCAAATCACACAATGCTCGTTCAGACAGTGAAATACATTCAATAAATGGATAATGCATGGTGGTTGGATAAATCAGATAAACAGCCCCCGAAACTAAAGCACAGACTATCATGGCTAACATTAAAGAGCGTATACGATGGTAGGCGCTAAATAAGTAACCGAGAGGGATAAATAGGAAAAAAGACAGATAAACCCATATTGCATTGGGGCTGTATGCGACAGCATTATCAACCCAACTTGGGGACAATAATGTCGCATGATCACTGATTTTGCCGGTGAAGTTATACACAATGCCGACAGTTCCCCAGCCAATCAGGCAAGAAAGCAAGCGTAAGAGAATATGATTAAAATTCATTCAGCACCTTCACGCGTGATCCTTCTGCGCTTTACGGCAAAAGACGGTAATACGGGGTCAGCGGTGAGAGTCCAAGAAAGCTTATCGGTATCAATATGCTGTTTTGCAAAATAAGCTACTAGATGGCGCTGGCACTGGGTTAATTGATGCGCAGAGCATTCACTCTGTAATGTCAGGTGGTTACCTTTTTGGAGTAGCCTAAAATCAGCCGTGATGGGTAATTGATTCACGATAATACGCGCAACGGGATCGGCAAACAGGGTGATTAAATTACCATCATGATCAGGTAATAAAAGTTGATCGTCACAACGACCTTCTATTTGCTCAATAGCTAATTGAGGATCACCGCAAGGACAAGGTGTATCTCGTACGACTAAAATATCATCGAGTTGATAACGAACGATTGGCTGTGTTTTACGAGTAAAATCGGTAATGATTGGTGAAAAACGCCGTTCATCTAACCAATGTGGTTCAATATGCAAAAAAGCCTCATTGAGATGCATCGTCCCATGCGGACATGTGCAGCCTAAAAAACCTTCTGTCGCTTGATACACTTCAGCGACATGGGGAAAGCATTGTTGCAACCGTTGCTTATCATGGGGTTGTAAAACCTCGGCAACGGAAATGACTTGATTGACATTAAGCTGTATACGCTGCTCTTCTACCGCTTGAGCAATTGCACATAATACTTGAGCTGGGGCGACAATGATGGATGGCTGATAACGTTCCAATGCCTGTAGTTGTTGGCAAAAATCTGCATAGAGATCGTAGAAACGCAGTGAGATCCAACGGTTATTCACACTCTCATATAGGTTATTATTAGCACGTAAAAACAAGGCCACGCGCTCACCCTTGAATAAGCCATTTGGCAACATTTTGGCTAACATGCTACCTGACCAGATATGCTGCTCTTGAGGGCTGACGACAAACAACCCACGACGCCCAGAGGTTCCAGAGGACAGCCCAACACTGTACTTGCCAACTTTGGGGGCAAAATCACGTGATTGTTCGCTTTGCTGAGCACAATGGAATAGTACTTGGCTAGATAAACCTGCGGTATTCATTTGATCGAAGTGATCCATCATGATTTGTTTATTCATAATGGGAAATTGTTCAAGAGGGCTCTCAATAAAGGCTCTAAAATAGGGGCTTTTACGCAATACCTTATGTTTGAAAGCCGTAAGCTGTTTTTGCTGATAAGCTTCTAGTTCAGCTCTACTTTTAAAATGGCGATGGCGAGTACGCCAATAATGCCATAGCATTGCGAGTATCAAATTAACTCCCCTTCGTGACACAGCTGAATGGCAATATTTTGCTTATCAAGTTCATGTAATTTATTCAGAGTTTGATAATAAGCTTGTTTATTATCCATGATGATATGTGCAATCGCCATTGGGCCACGTAATTCACGGTAATTGGTTGGGGACCAAGCGGCATCCCCTGCCAGCAATACCCAGCCATGCTCAGTGAGGACGCATAGGCCGATATGCCCTGGGGCATGTCCCGGTAGTGGAACAATCAATAATGTTTTTTGTGAGTTGACAGCGAAGCCTTGACCTAAGATTTGTAATTCAGCGGGCAGATCAACGGCTTCAAAACCTTCATAAAACTGTGCGCGTTGTTCAAAGTCCTCTGGGATCAAACCGCGAACAAAAGCCCCTTTAAGCGCTGCAAAGCCAGTTAGTCCGCGTGTTTTTTGCCAGCCATCGCCTGAACAGAGAAGCGGCACATCGGGGAAATCACGGAGACCTGCAATATGATCACCATGAAAATGTGACAAAATAATGCCATTGAGATCGCTAGGGGTGATCCCTTCATGAGCAAGTTGGTTAATGAGTGCATCTTTAGGGTCAAAATAGACAGGTGTGACAGTACGGTATAAACGCATGATGCCATTACGGGTACTTTCATAAAAGTGGTTTGCATAACCCGTATCAAATAGCCAACGCTGCTTTTCATTATGTATGAGCCATGCCCTAGCAGGAAATTTACATGCCTTAAAACTGGCTCCTTTGAGCGCTACGCAACCGGGGTGAGTGCAGTATCCGACTTCGAATTGCTGGATAGTTAACATCATTTCTCCTGCTGACGGAGCCATTGTGCAGTTAAATGGATCCCTTCTTCCATATCAATAATAGGGGTATAGCCTAACTCTTGCTGTGCTTTACGGTTATCAAGTGTCATGGTGAAATACGCCGCACCTAAACTATAGCGAGTGAGCAATGGCTCTTTTTTGGTGAGATGAGAAAACCCCTCCAGCAATGTCGCTAGTGTGAATAACACGGGATAGGGTGCAGCGCTTATCTGACAATCTAATTGTAACTCATTAAATAATTGCTCTAAGGTTTGCCTGAGTGGTTGAGGTTGCTGGTTCGTTATATTATAGGAAGAACCACTTATGAGTTTGTTTTGAGTAGTGGCTAACATCATGCTGTGCACAACATTGCCAACGTAGGTTAAATCAAAGGCGTTTTTTCCACCATCAGGTAGAATGAGTTTTCCATTTCTGGATTTTATTTGCGCCAATAAACGTGGCAACAGCACGCGATCATAAGGACCAAACAACCCTCTAGGCCGAAGAATGGTATAACGGGTTTGCGGATAGTAAGCAACACTACGAGCAATAACGGTTTCCGCTAAATATTTGGTTCTTGCGTAGTGATTGGCGAAACGGAAATTGGCTTGTGATTCAGGAATATTTTGCTGATGTGTGAAATTAAAATAAATCGCGGGGGTTGAGATATGAATAAATCGCGAAATCTGCTGTTCACCTGCGGTATCGGCTAACACTTGTGTTGCATAATAATTGATGCGAGCGAAATCATCATATTTCCCCCAAGGGGATGATAGCGCAGCACAATGCCAAACAGCATCACAATCGTGCATCATGGTTTTGGCATCTTTACTCGATAAATTAGCAAGATCACAAGGGTAAAATTGTGCGCCTTGTTGGGTAAGCAAAGTACCGATTTCTTGATTTCTCCCACAAGCCACCACTTGGTGTCCCTGTTGAAGGAGGCCATCAACAGCATTACGACCAAGGCCGCTGGTTGCGCCAGTCACTAAAATTTTCATGGGATCAGCACCATAGAGCAAAAAGCTAACCCAGCAGCGGTGCCAATCAGCATGACATTAGGTTGTCCATAAAAACGCCCACTGATGATTGCTTCATGGAGTGCCGAAGGGATCGATGCCGCGACTTGATTGCCGCGAAAACGATAAATATCAATTAATTGTTCTGATTTAACTCCTAAGCGTTGCCGCATATGTTCAAGGGATAAGTGGCTCGCTTGGTGGGGAACGACGGTACCAATCTGATTAAGCTGTAACTTTGAGTCAGTTAATACCTGCTGCATAAAATCTTCTACCAATGAAGATGCCATGCGAAATAGCTTTTTGCCTTGCATATGAAATAAAAAGTCATCGTCAGTCATGCCTGCGCGTGGGTTTTTACGTGTTCCCCCCGCGCGGATCTCGCACAGCTCGATGCCTTTAGTATGTGTTTCATGGTGATAAGTGATAATTCCGCTGGTGCCATCCCCTTTTTCGACAATCACGCATGCGGCACCATCACCAAAAATTAATGAGGATTCTTGGTCTTGCCAATCAATACCGCGAGAGGCCAAATCTGCCGAAACAATCGCAATGCGTTGATATTGGCTAGTGGCAAGAAAGCCTGCTGCAACTTGCAGTGCAGTGATAAAGCTGACACAGCTGGCATTCACATCAAAGCAAGCAATACCTTGTTTCAACGAAGATTGCTCAAGAATATGCGCGGCGGTGCAAGGCAGTGCTTGTACGGAAATCGCTGATGCTGAAATCAGCATATCAATGCTGTGTGGCGCAATGTGTTGGGTTTCTAGCGCCTGATGGATTGCCTTGGCGGCTAGTTCAGCTTGGGAGTCGTTATCTTGCGCATGGAAGCGGTGTTCAATACCGGAGCGTTTAGCAACATAACCTTTTGGTTTGTTGAGTTTAATATCCAACTGCCATGATTCTATTTTATTTTCAGGAAGCGCAATGCCTGATGAAATAATTTTTATTGGAGTTAGGCCATTAGGCATCGTGAGACTTACCTTTATAAATCATTATATTCGTCATACTTCAAGATGCAGGGTTGTTGCCTAGCTGCGTCGCGAATTATTTAGAGTATATAAATAGCAGAGTTCCTTTACCTGTCATATAGGATAAATGCTGCTATTTAAACAGGGGACCCTTGATTGAAGTGATGGACTGTTTCTTCAAGTAAAGTTGTTATTATATGTTGCAAATGGGCTGAATGTGATGAGAGCCAAGCTACATCAATCGGCCAGGTCGAAAATGGTTTATCTTCAAGAGGAATAAAGTGGATATCGTGATGGCTAATATGTCGAGCGCTATACGGTAATAAACTGATCCCTGCTCCAGCAGCAACTAAAGCAATAATGGTTTGAATATCACTAGACTCTTGGGCTGGTTTGAGTGATAGCTGCTGATGTTCTAAAAATTGGCTAATTTGCTGAGACAAACCCGCACCTCGCGCTTTGCGTAATGCCAAATAAGGATGGATTGTTAACAGCTGTTCTATGGGTTTATCCACCCATTGTGAATGTGAAATAGCGAGAGCTAAGGTTTCTTGTTTTAGCGGGTAGATTGAAAATTGTGATGGAAGTTTTTTGTCAGGGCGACGTAGAAAGGCTATTTGTAGCTGGCGGTTTTCCAATTTTTGGATCATGGTCTCTGATGGCATATCATCCAACGAAATTGTTGTCTGAGGTAAATGTTCCCGTAAGTGGGCAACAAAAAAAGAGGCTTCATGAAAAGCTGAAATGCCAAAGCCCACGCTCAGTGACGTTGGAAGTTGTGTATTTAGCTCAATAGCTTTATGTAGCAATTTTTCTGTTCTTGATAGAACTTGTTGAGCTAAAGGTAATAATGTTCGACCACTGTTTGTCAGGTGTGCTCCATGGCGCCCACGTTCAAATAAAACCACTGAAAGCTGCTGTTCAAGTAGCTTGATTTGTTTGGTTAGCGCCGGTTGGGTGATATGCAACAGTGATGCGGCCGCATGATAGTTAGCCGTTTCAGCTAAAATGACAAATGCACGTAATAAACGACTATCCATCATGCCTCTTTAATAATCTGAATGGGCCAAAACCATAATTAGTTTTATCAGTATATGACTTATTATGACTTAACACAGGGTTTTGAGATAGCCACCGCAGTATCAGCAAAGCGTACACTTCGGGTATCACGTTCATAACCCATGGTTTGTGTTAGCGCACCATATAGCTCAGGGCGGCGCCCTGAAAGCCAACGACGGCCTGTTGACATCGGGAGCAGGTCTAAATCGAGATCAGCAATAATGATGTCATCTTCTATTGCATGACTTTCTTTGATGATGCGGCCATATGGATCGATGAGCATGGCATTACCCGTGCGTATCTCGTCCTCATCTCGGCCGACCCCATTACTGAAAACGTAAAAAACACCATTATCATGAGCTCTAGCAGGTAGCCAGCGCATTAGCCAACCACGACCGTGTTCACCTTGAAATGCGTTACGCAGTGCTTCTGGTGCTTGTTGTCTATTTTCCCATAATGCCATCGGGATTGGTTTCATGCTGTGAGGGCTACGAGAATTTGTTCCACCTGTTTGGTGAGGCGCTAAAATAATATCAGCGCCCATTAATGCAGTAATACGTGAGTTCTCGATCAGGTTGTTATCCCAGCAGATCAAAATACCCGCCTTTACCCCCCAAGGTGTATCGAATACCGTGTAGCTATCACCTTGTTGGATGGTTTGATGTTCAAAAGGATGCAGTTTTCGATGTGCGTGATAGCTACCATCAGGCATACAGGCGACCCAAGTATTATAGCACTTATCATCTAAACCTCTTTCAATTAGCCCAACACCAATAATCATATTGAGTTCTTGTGCTCGTTGCCGGATCGGAGTGAGTGATGGACTATTATGTAAGGTTTCACTGAGTTGATAAACATCTTCATCGGACAATTTGGGGACATGCCAATAACCTGTAATACACATTTCAGGTAAAGCTAAAATTTGCACATTTTGTGAGGCAGCCTGATCGATAAAATGATGGATCTGCTGAAGGTTATAATCTTTGTCGGAAGCTTTATGTTGAAACTGTACGGTTGCAACTCGTATTTGTTTGGTCATGGCATCAACTCCTCTCTAATGAAAAGTAGATGACACCATATAATGAAACCTAAATATAATGAGATATTCTCTAATTCAATAACTATTGGTTATCGAATGGAGCGGTCTGGATAGAATATTGTATGCTTATCGCTTGAGTCGTTGGCCAAAAAGAGGGGTATTTCATCGATTGATTTTTAATTTTTTGTACAAACTGGTATTTAATATTGATAGTTGTATTTTTTCTAATCAATTTCGTGAGTTATTATCACATTTTTTTTGGGGTTTATGTTGTTTTGTCATAATTGGTGTATTAAATAGAAACACTTTTTATTGGTTTGTTACATTCGCCTATCCATATAACTGATTGATTATAATCATTTATTATTCTGAAAGATAAACTAAATACTAGTAAATATAACCAATAAGTCTGATTTGTTATGAGTTATAAGGTTAAAATCAGCTAAGCATTGATTAAGTATATAAAATGTATCTAAAAGGAGGCGATCTTAGTTTTTAATATGTTCCGTACTCCTTTATTGTGTATTGATTTGCTGCTGCACTCTTAGATTGAAAGGATCGGATAACATAAATAAACCATTGTGAATGGTAAAATTATTATAATCTAAAATAAGTGATTTAAATTAAATTTTAATTTAAATTATTTTAATTTCTCTATATATATCAATAATGAAATGAAATTATTTCATAATAGTACATGGAGTTTATTATTAAATTGTAACTAGAGAATTTTTTTATACAAATACAACTTTTAAGTGTAATATGTAATAGCTTTATTTATCATTGAGTTATGTGTTTAAATTTATTTTTTTCAAGAAGTTCAAACATAGTAAAATACTAACTAAATTATTTTAAAATTTAAGATTTTCTCAAAGGATATATTTGATAGGTTTTATCTAATTTGATTGATTGTATCGATCGTTACAAACAGTTTTACTTTCAAATAATGAAATCTATAATTAAGTCAAATCCCATATTTATAATCTGGGCTGTTTCTTTTAATTATGAAGATTTAAAATAACAATTTACTAAATTTACTATAGTTAAATCTTACTGATTTTTATTTTCGTCTATAGATCGCTTAATATGAGCTCGGGTCTGAACAAATGAAAAATGTAAACCAGATCGTTGGTAAAGAAATTCGCAGAAGAAGAAAGAAACTAGGTCTCTCTGGTATTGAGCTTGCCGATCTTATTGGTGTAAGCCAGCAGCAAATTTCTCGTTATGAAAGAGGGGAATGTAATATTACCTTAGGTAACCTTCTTAATTTAGCGAAAGCACTTGAAACAGACTTGATTTGTTTTTTTAATGACGATATTTTTTTAATTGAAAAATATTCTGAATCAAAGAAAACAGCCGAAAATAAATCTAACACTATGAAGTATAGAATGGTGAATCATTATTTATAGTTTGTAAATTATCTTTAATAAATAGTCTTAATGAAAATTAAATTCTACCTGACGATTTTATATCGTTAGGCAGTTTGTATGTCAGTCGTCTTTCTTAAAATAGGAATATAAAATGAAATTATCTAAAATTGCATTAGCTACAATCATTGCAGCTTCATTTGCAACTGGTATCGCAAATGCAGCAACTGTAGATCAAGGAAGTGGTGTTATTAACTTTAAAGGTAAAGTGATCAATGCACCATGTACTTTGCCTGGTGATGGCACCGTTAACGTCGATTTAGGTCAAGTTGCAAACAAAGTATTAGAAACTGGCAATAAATATAGCCAAAGCGTTCAATATACAATTGCATTAGAAAACTGTGACTTAGGCGAAGTTAAAGATTCAGATGATAATGTTCTATTCCCAGCTGTTAGCAAAGTTAAAGTCACTTTCTCTGGTACCCCTGATTCAACAAAAACTGAGCTATTAGCGAATACAGGTACATCTAAAGGCGTTGGTGTCCGTTTGATTAACGCTGATGGTGCAGTAATGAAAGTTGGTGATACTAGTGTTGAATTACCAATGGTTGCGGGTCCTAATAAGTTGACTTTCAGTGCACGTGTTGAAGCGAACGGTAGTAAAGTTGAAACAGGTAGCATTATCTCTCAAGCAACTTATGCATTAAATTATCTGTAATTTAATTCGTTATATTTTAAATTATCTAATTACTGATACAGTAAAAATACTTAAATCATGCATGTTATTTGCAAGGTTTGAGAGCTGTTTATCGTCTAGATAATACTTGAACTATACCGAAAATATTAAGTAACAGGTAATGAATTGCCTGTTACTTTCCATCTTTTGTTTTAATTGGTTTACCTATTTTGACAGGGATCATCATGTCTTTATCGCCTCAATTTAAAGTGAATAAAGTATTATTCTCTATTCTGCTGGCACTGTCTGTATCCGGTGTTTCTAATGCTGTAGAGTTTAATATGAATATTATTGATGCAAAGGATAGAGATAATATTGATCTCAGTCAGTTTTCTAACCCTGATTTTATACCCGCAGGTGAGTATCTTACGGATATTACATTAAATGGCCGAAAGCTCTCTGGACAATATTTAATTAAATTTAATGAAATTAATAAAGATACTTCTGCACTTTGTATAACCTCTGAAATGGTGCAATTATTTGCACTGAAAAAAAAAGTTAGCAATGAAATATTAAAGAATAAAAATGGTCAATGTGTTGAACTACCTAAATCAACAGATATTCACTATCGTTTCGATAAAGCTAACCAAAATATTTTATTTTCAGTGCCTCAAGCTTGGCTCGAATATGATGATCCTTATTGGGTGCCACCATCCCAGTGGGAAAATGGTATAACAGGTGCATTTATTGATTATAATTTATTTGCTAACTATTCTGCACCGAAAAATAATAGCGAAACGGTTAGTGCGAGTAGTAATGGTACCGCTGGGGTTAACTTAGGTGCGTGGCGCTTTCGTGCTGATTATCAATATCAATATAATCGTTCACAAGGAACAAGCAATCAGCGATTCGACTGGACTCAGCTGTATGCATTTAGAGCGTTTCCTGAATTAGGTGCAAAAATATTATTAGGTGAGTCTTATTTGAAAACGGATATTTTTGATAGTTTCCGTTTTGTAGGGGCGTCATTTTTTAGTGATAGCCGAATGCTACCCCCTTCTATGCGTGGTTATGCACCTCAAATTACAGGAATTGCACAAACCAATGCAACCGTCATTATTTCCCAGAATGGGCGTGTGATTAAGCAAACACGAGTTGCACCGGGTCCGTTTAATATTCAGGACATTACTGAAGCGGTGCAGGGAACGTTGGATATTGCCATCGAAGAAGAAAATGGCTCAAAAACAACTTATCAGGTGACTGCGACCTCACTGCCATTTTTAACTCGACAAGGCCAGCTGCAATATAAGTTTTCAGCTGGTGAATCAAGTCCTTTCGGGCGTTCACAGCGAGTTGAACCACGATTTGTTGCAGGTGAAGTGTCCTATGGGCTATGGAGTAATACGTCCATATTTGGCGGTTTGATCGCGACAATAGATAATAATAACTATCAGGCTGTGAACATTGGTATTGGTCAAAATATGAACCAATTCGGTGCTATCTCGTTTGATATTACACGAACCAATGCAAGACTTGATCATTTTGGTACCTATTCTGGAAACAGTTATCGACTGAATTATTCTAAACGTTTTGAATCTACCAATTCACAAGTTACTTTTGCTGGCTATAAATTCTCGGAAAAAGAATTTTTAACCATGCCGCAATATATTGATGCGGCTAACGGTGTGTTGGATTTTAGACGCGATAAAAACGTTTATACCGCATCTTTTAATCAATATATCAGCCCACTTGATGTGACTTTGTATTTCAATGCCTCTCATCATCAATTTTGGAACAGTGAGTCGACAACAACATTTGGCATGAGTCTGAGCAAGATTTTCAGTTTAGGTAAACTGAAAAATATTTCGGCTACATTGTCGCTGAATAAAATTAAATATCAGGAAACGGATGATAACCAAGCCTATTTATCATTCTCTATACCTCTAGAGAGTGGTGGTTCTGTAAGCTATGACATGCAATATGCAGATGGTGGTAAAAGCTTAGGCCAATCTGTTGCCTATTATAGTGAGAACCTTAATAACAACTATTGGAGTTTGCGTGTTGGTGGAGATAAGCGTGAGTTAGGTCGTATGGAGCCAAATCTCAGTGGTAGCTACCAATATTCATCACCATACGGTGTGTTAAACATCAATGGTACTGATAACATTAATTCTTACAGAGCGTTAGGCGGAAGTTGGTATGGTTCGATGACTGCGACAAAATATGGCGCTGCCTTGCACCGTAATGGAACCGCAAATGAACCTAGGATCATGATTGATAGCGGTGATGTCGCCGGTATCTCAATTGACAATGGCCTATCAGTGACTAACCGTTTTGGGGTAGGTGTAGCAACCAGTTTAAACAGTTTTTCTAACTCTGATGTATATATCGACATGAACACTCTACCAGATGATGTTGATGTGAATGACAATATTATTGGTAAAACCCTAACCGAAGGTGCGATTGGTTATCAAATGATCCGCGCAAACCAAGGTAAACGCATTTTAGCCGTAGTTCGTTTAGAAAATGGTAAATATCCACCATTAGGTACCAGTGTGGTGGAAATAAATAGCGGTAGAGAAGTGGGGATCATTGCTGACAATGGCATTGTTTATTTGACAGGTATTAACCCAGATGAGGAATATTCTGTTAAATGGGCTGGTGGAAATGAGCAATGCCGTTTGAACTTCACTAATTTTTCCGAGAAACAACAAAGTAAAGTTTTACTTCCCTGCCTTTAAAGGAAAGCGTTATGAATAAAATGTATCGATCCTCTGTTTGCTTTGCATTTATATTGCTGAGTGTGCAAACAGCATCAGCGGCAATTAATATTGACCGTACAAGGATTATTTTTCCGGGACAGGATAAATCTGTTAGTTTGGTTATTAATAATCAAAGCAAAACGATGCCTTATTTGGCGCAATCATGGATGGAAGATGAAAAAGGTAATAAGGTTTCTGAGCCTTTTACTGTGCTTCCTCCAATGCAACGAGTTGAGCCAAATGCAAAAAATCAAATAAAAATTATTAAAACTGAAGGATTAGATAAATTACCTCAAGATAGGGAATCATTATTTTATTTAAATGTGAGGGAAATTCCACCTGTTTCTGATAAAGAGAATGTGGTGCAAATCGCGATCCAGAGTCGTTTAAAAATGTTTTATCGACCACCTCAAATTGAAAACAACAGCGATAAAGTATGGGCTAAGGAACTTAAATACACTCACACAGGTCGCAATTTAGTGATTGCTAATCCAACAAAATATTATGTCACGTTGGGGTATTTAAGCAGTGACTCAAAGAATAATTTTCCGGGTTTTGAAAGTGTAATGATTGCCCCGATGTCACAAGAAACGGTCACGGTTCCTGCCACACCTTTTAGTCAGTTATACAGCGGTTATATGGATGATTATGGTGGAATGAAAATGCTTACCTATCAGTGTGCTGCCTCCGTTTGCCAATTAACTAAAGATAGTAAATAGGAATTGACGATGAGAAATTGCTACGCATCAATAGGCTTGTTTATTTGTATGCTATTTTCTAGCACTATTTATGCAGATAGTAGCATGATGAAAGGTGATTTGAATTTTACCGGTCAAGTTATTTCATTGCCTTGTAAGATCAGTTTTTCATCATTGGATCAGAATATTGATTTAGGACCGATTTCTCTTAATTTTTTTAATGAAATAGGGGACAGAAGCCCCAAACAAGAAATTAAATTGAAATTTGATGATTGTATTTTTCCTTCATTCAATCGTAATGACAAGGAGCCAGTAGTACGGATCATGTTTATTTCTGAGCCAACAAAAAGCACTGACCGTAATTTATTTGGCGGTAAAACCCTTTTAAACGGTTACGGTATTCGGTTAATGGATAAAAATGGGAATACGGTGCCAAATGGAGAGTATCGTAATTACCCTATTTATTTTGACGATAACCAGCAAATAACAATTTATTCAATGTTAGAAAGCTATCTTCCTCGAAAAGATTTAACTGTAGGGAATATTAAAACACAAATTACGTTGAGTATTGCCTATCTTTAATTAAGGTGTATAACGCATGATACACAGAAATATCAAATATAGTAGTTTCTTACTTTTATTATTATTAACGTTTTTCAGTACAAGGGTATTCGCTTTAGATTGCGTGGAAAGTGGTACCGGTGTGGTTATTAAACCCCCTGTCCCTGTTGGGCAACTGGCTATTCCAGCAGATACGCCTGCTGGTACCATTATATGGCAGTCTGATCCTATGACTGTGACAGTATTTTGCGATAATGTACTTGGGAATATGGTTGACGTCGTTCATATGTATTTCAACCCAACATCCCAGAAATTAGGGACTGGCCTATTACTAGGCGCTAATTACCAAGGCCAGCAGCTGGAGCGTGATAAACAAAAAGTCAGTTTAGGGACACCACCTATTAGTGGAAAACAAAATGTTACGGTAGTCGTTAATTTCACACTGTATATTAAAGTTACAGGGGTTGTCCCCCCATCAGGACATTACGATGGTGATAATCAATTTACCGTTTTCCAATTTGATGGTAGTGGTGGAATAAATACGACACCAGGTGCAAAAAACCTAAGATATTCAATTTCAGGGTTGACAGGCATTCGATTTTTAAAATGTGGTGCAGATATTAAAGTTTACCCTGAATCTCAGCAAATTGATTTTGGCCAACTGATGATCACGGAATTGAATCGCGGCCAAGAGTTTACGAAGCAATTTCAAGTTCAAGCGTTAAAAAGAGGCTGTTTAGATAATTTCTCGATGAATGTTAATTTTGAAACAACCGATAAGCTTAACGGTGATTATGCGATTGACCTAGGAAATGGAACAAATTTGACCATCGCAGATGATAAAAACAATCCAGTGAAGTTTAACTATTTCGAGTTTTTTGGTTCCTTACCTAAGGGAAGCACATCTGTTACGCGAACGTATAATGCATCGATTAAGAAATCCAGTACGGTGAAAACAGGGAGCTTTAATGCCTCGACCATTGTACGAATAAATTATTATTAGTAATTTTTGTGGAAGTGTTTTGCCAGGGAATGGCTTTATTGCGCATTAACAAAAAGGTGGCAGGATTAACTGCCACCTGCTTTATTATTTAATACAATGTTTACAGGTTTGATCTTGAACCTGCTCAAAGAAGTTATTCCCTTTATCATCCACTAAAATAAAGGCAGGCAGTCCTTCAACTTCCATTTTCCATACAGCTTCCATGCCGAGTTCTGGGTATTCAAGGCAGCTTAAGCTTTTGACGTACTCTTGCGCAAGTATTGCTGCTGAACCACCAATACTTCCTAAATAAAAACCTCCATGTTTTTTACACGCATCGGTGACAGTTTGGGTGCGATTTCCTTTTGCTAACATCAGCATGCTACCACCATGGGATTGAAAGAGATCAACATAAGGATCCATTCGATTTCCAGTGGTAGGACCTAAAGATCCGGAAACTTTATCTTCAGGTTTTTTCGCTGGTCCTGCATAGTAAACCATGTGATCTTTAAAATATTGTGGTAGCTCTTCGCCACTATCGAGGCGTTCTTTGAGCTTCATATGGGCGATATCACGCGCAATGATGAGTGGCCCACTGAGTGACACCCGCGTAGAAACTGGATGTTTACTGAGTTCAGCTAAAATATTTTTCATTGGTTGGTTTAAATCGATATGCACCACTTTAGCTTCATTGTGATGGCGTAATGACTCTGGAATATATTGCGCAGGATTGTGCTCCATTTTTTCAATCCATATTCCGTGTTTATTGATCTTCGCTTTGATATTGCGATCAGAAGAGCAGGAAATCGCTAATCCGATCGGACAAGAGCCGCCATGACGAGGCAAACGGATAACTCGAACATCATGTGCGAAATATTTCCCACCAAACTGAGCACCAAAGCCGAAGTGGCGAGTCGCTTCTAATAAGGTTTCTTCCAATTCAATATCGCGGAAAGCTTGACCATGTTCATTACCTGATGTCGGTAAATTATCATAATATTTTGTTGACGCCAGTTTTGTCGCTTTTAAGGTTGCTTCTGCTGAGGTACCACCAATAACAAAGGCGATATGATAGGGAGGGCAAGCTGTTGTACCTAGTGCCTTCATTTTTTCAATTAAAAATGCTTTGAGTTTGTTGGGCTCTAAGATTGTTTTTGTTTCTTGAAATAAAGCGGATTTATTGGCTGAGCCAGCGCCTTTATTGACGAATAAAAAATGGTATTCATCGCCTTCGGTGGCAAAAATATCAATTTGAGCAGGTAAATTAGTGCCGGTATTGACCTCGGTATACATATCTAGCGCAGCATTTTGTGAAAAGCGTAGATTCTCTTGCTGGAAAACTTGATAAACACCCCGTGATAATTGCTCCGCGTCGTTACAACCAGTCCAAACTTGCTGGCCTTTTTTAGCTACAATGGTTGTTGTGCCAGTATCTTGGCAATTGGGTAAGATCCCTTTTGCAGAGATTTCTGCATTACGCAGTAGTTGTAACGCGACATACTTATCGTTTTCACTGGCTTCTGGATCCGACAAAATAGCGGCAACTTGTTTTTGATGGGCCGTTCTTAAAAAAAATTGGGAATCATAGATAGCTTGTGCTGCGAGTACGGTTAATGCTTCTGGTTCAATCTTTAATATATCCTTGCCAGCAAATGATTGTACAGAAACATACTTGTTAGTTAATTGATAATATTCAGTATTATCCTCTGCTAAAGGATACGGATCTTGATAGAAAAACTCTTTATTAGGCATTTTGTTCACTCACATATTAATTCAGTGGAATATATTCGTCATACTGCAAGTTGTGCGTTGTATGTTGAGGTAGGGTGATGAAACCCACTTATTACCTAGCTGTCCCTCGAATTATTTAGCGTATTTTGAAAATATGCCCCGTACAGGCGACTGTTATTACTAATTAAATTTTGTGTTTAGATGGTCGATAAAACCGAAATAGATGATACAAAAACTGAATACACTTATTTTTAATAGGGATATTATATTCAATAAAATGGACGAAATAATATGATATTGATTAACATTATAGGTATTAGGTTGCTATTAAAGTGAGAATTGGCATGGGATTGCTGAAGGGATATGTTATTAATGTTACAAGCTATTTGCTGATGAAACCTAAATTAACATGTGTTTATTCATCTTGAGCTAATATTCAGGCATTGATCGGATTTCTACCACTTAATTAACAAATTACTTTTAACAGTAAGACCTCTCACGCGATATATAGAGATAAAATATCGATGATGCTTATCATCTTAAGTGTAATAAAAATCATTATAAGACGTAACTCTATGAATAATATATTTAACTTATTTAGAGTATCGCTAGTGTGTGGAGGAGGAAGGACAAAAACTTCAGATCACTAACAATCTTGTTAAGTTGCTTATTTTTCTCATAAAGACAATTATTTCATTGAATTTTCAAAATGAAAGACAAATGAAGTGCCGAAAATGGCTTTCAATTTGCACTAACTGTGTTTATCATGCAGCACTTAATGAAATTTAAATGGCGCTACTGGTTTTGGGCTTTGCTGGGGTTATCTCCGATGAGCTTATACAGTCTTTAACGGTAGCGATTCTATCTGCATTATTAGTAGGGATAGAGTGTAATATAAATGACTGAGACAACCTCTCTGACACCACTCGTTGAATTAAAAGCATTAAATAAAGCTTTTGATGGCAAACAAATTATTTCTGAGCTTGACTTAACCATCCAAAATGGTGAGTTTCTAACCATTTTAGGGCCTTCTGGCTGCGGCAAAACAACGGTTCTGCGTTTAATTGCTGGCTTAGAAGATGTTGATGACGGCAAAATTATTCTTGATGGTCAGGATATTACTGATATCCCTGCCGAGCATCGCTTTGTGAATACGGTATTCCAAAGTTATGCACTTTTCCCGCATATGACTGTTTTTGAAAATGTCGCTTTTGGCTTGCGAATGCAAAAAACCCCTGCTGATGAAATTCAAAAAAGAGTCGACCAAGTATTGCGCATGGTACAGCTTGATGATTTCGCGCAACGCAGACCCGCTCAACTATCTGGTGGGCAACAGCAACGTGTTGCGATAGCGCGAGCGGTGGTGAATCGCCCAAAAGTGTTGCTTCTGGATGAGTCGTTATCCGCCCTTGATTATAAGCTGCGTAAACAGATGCAGAACGAATTAAAAGCGCTACAACGCAAGTTAGGTATCACTTTTATTTTTGTTACGCATGATCAAGAAGAAGCGCTTGCCATGTCAGATCGCATTATCGTAATGCGAGAAGGTAAAATTGAGCAAGATGGTTCTCCTCGTGAAATTTATGAGGAGCCAAAAAACCTGTTTGTGGCTCAATTTATTGGTGAAATCAATATTTTTGATGCAAAAGTACTTTATCGTATTGATGAACAAAGGATCCGTGCCAGTGTAGAAGGTCATGAATGCGATATTTTCACTGCACTTCCTGTAGAAGAAGGCCAATCGGTTCATGTGTTACTACGTCCTGAAGATCTTCGAGTAGAAGAAGTCAACGATACAGAAAACTATCCAGGGTTGATTGGTTATGTTCGCGAGCGTAACTATAAAGGGATGACGTTGGATTCTGTTGTTGAGATGGAAGATGGCAAAATCATTATGGTCAGTGAATTCTTCAATGAAGATGATCCTGATGTTGATCACTCCTTAAACCAAAAAGTTGCTGTAACTTGGGTTGAAAGTTGGGAGGTAGTACTGGATGATCAAGCGTAAACACAAGATCCTGCAAAATGTGATTATCACAGGAGTCGTTGCTTGGTTAGTGTTGTTTGTATTTTTACCAAACATCATGATCATTGGTGCTAGCTTTTTGACTCGTAGTGATACAGACCTTGTTGATATGATTTTTACATGGGATAACTACATTCGTTTGTCTGATCCCATGTACGCTGAAGTTATGCTTCATTCTCTAAATATGGCGTTGATAGCCACTTTTTTCTGTTTGATTATCGGCTATCCTTTTGCGTTTATATTGGCAAAATTACCGAAACGCCTCCAACCTTTAATGCTGTTTTTATTGATAGTGCCATTTTGGACTAACTCATTAATCCGTATCTATGGATTAAAAGTTTTTTTAAGTACTAAAGGGTATTTAAATGATTTTTTGCTATGGATTGGCATTATCGATAAACCTATGAGGCTGATGTATACACCAGAGGCTGTCATATTAGGGTTAATCTATATACTGCTACCATTTATGGTAATGCCGCTCTATTCCAGTATTGAAAAACTGGATAAATCTTACTTAGAAGCAGCAAGAGATCTTGGCGCGAGCAAGTTCCAGACATTTGTGAAAATCATTATTCCGTTAACTATGCCAGGGATTATCGCAGGTTGTTTATTGGTTTTATTACCTGCAATGGGGCTGTTTTATGTGGCGGATTTGATGGGGGGAGCAAAAAACCTCTTGATAGGTAACGTTATTAAGAGTCAGTTCCTGAATATTCGCGATTGGCCGTTTGGTGCAGCAACGAGCATCTTCTTGACAGTGATGATGGGGCTATTGCTGTATGTGTATTACCGAGCTGCTAAGCTACTGAATAAAAAGGCATATGAAGAATGATCGGTCGCACGTTACGGGGTGGCTTTATGGCCATCATCTACGCTTATCTTTATATACCCATTATCATTTTGATTGTTAACTCTTTCAATGAATCACGTTTTGGGATTAATTGGCAGGGCTTTTCGACGAAATGGTACGAACTGTTAATGAATAATGACAGCCTGCTGCAAGCGGCTGGGCATTCCATAACGATGGCGGTATTATCGGCAACCTTTGCAACCATTATCGGCACATTAACCGCTGTTGCGTTATTTCGTTACCGCTTTAGAGGTAAGCCATTTGTTGGTGGAATGCTGTTTGTGGTGATGATGTCACCTGATATTGTGATGGCAATTTCTTTGCTTGTACTCTTTATGATCTTAGGTGTTTCCCTAGGTTTTTGGTCACTATTATTTTCGCACATCACTTTCTGCTTACCTTTTGTTGTCGTAACGGTATACGCAAGATTGAAAGATTTTGATGTGAAAATGTTGGAAGCTGCTCGTGATTTAGGTGCTGGTGAATTTACGATTTTGCGTAAAATTATCTTACCTCTTGCATTACCAGCGGTAGTTGCCGGTTGGCTACTAAGCTTTACTTTATCAATGGATGATGTGGTTGTTTCATCATTTGTGACTGGGCCAAGCTACGAAATCCTACCATTGAAAATTTACTCGATGGTCAAAGTTGGGGTTTCCCCAGAAGTTAACGCACTGGCTACCGTGTTATTATTAATGTCGCTGATTTTGGTCTGCTTGAGCCAATGGGTGATGCGAGATAAGCTGTCCAAGCAATCACAATAGTTTTAGTGGTAAAAAACTGAGCGGCAGCGATTGTCGCTCAATTCTTTTAATGCCATTTGGCGAAGAGGGTAGGTTCTGTTAGGAACCTATAAGATACATATACGCAAAATAATTCGAGTTTGTAACGGTTAGTTGTAACTTGATGCATGGCGAGTATAAACAACACTTTGTTGAGGAATGCTCAGTAATGAAAAAATGGTCCTATTTACTGGCTGCTGGTGTGATGGCTGCAAGTATTGGCGTGGCAACTGCCGCTGACGAAAATAAAGACGTACTGTATTTCTATAACTGGACAGAATATGTTCCCCCCGGTTTATTAGAGCAATTTACTAAAGAGACTGGGATCAAGGTGATTTATTCCACCTATGAATCAAATGAAAGTATGTATACCAAGCTCAAAACCTACAAAGAGGGCGCTTATGACTTGGTGGTACCTTCAACTTATTTTATCTCCAAAATGAGTCAAGAAGGGATGCTGCAAAAGATCGACAAAGACAAATTGAGTAATTTCAAAAATCTCGATCCTAACCTGCTACATAAAGAATTCGATCCACAAAATGATTACTCAGTGCCTTATATTTGGGGAGCGACAGGTATTGGGATTAACGGTGAAGCTGTTGACCCTGCGACTGTCACTTCTTGGGCCGATTTCTGGAAGCCTGAATACAAAAATAGTTTACTGATGATGGATGATGCACGTGAAGTATTCCAAGTTGCTCTAACTAAACTAGGCTATTCAGGGAATACCACCGACCCGAAACAAATAGAAGAAGCCTATAAAGAGCTACAGAAACTACGCCCTAATATCTTAGCTTTTAATTCTGATAATCCAGCAACTCCATTTATTGAAGGGGAAGTCGATGTCGGCATGCTTTGGAACGGCTCTGCGTTTGTTGCTCGCCAAGCAGGCTTACCGATTGAAGTGATATGGCCAAAAGAAGGCGGTATTTTCTGGATGGATAGTTTAGCCATTCCTGCGAATGCGAAGAATCCTGAAGGGGCTCATAAGCTAATTAATTTCTTATTACGTCCTGAAATTGCAGCTCAGGTCGCTGAGTCCATTGGCTATCCAACACCAAATCTTGAAGCGAAGAAAATGCTGCCAGCAGAAATTGCTAACGATCCATCACTCTATCCAAGTGAAGAAGTACTGAAAAAAGGTGAGTGGCAAAGTGACGTTGGTAATACCAATATTTTGTATGAAGAGTATTTCCAAAAGCTAAAAGCTGGCCGCTAATTGATTTGTTCTTGTTTATCTTAAAAATCTTAATGACTGCCGACAAACAGAATAGGTTTGTCAGCAGTTATAGGCATCGCGATTGGCGATGCCTTTTCTTGATTATTTCGCTATATTTTTTGTCACAAACAGTGCGTAGGCATCAGCCCATGTCTGGATAAACTCTTTACTCTTCTGGGCAAAATTATTTTGCTCATCCACCATACCATCAAACCATTTCAAAAAGCACTCAGGTTGATTGAGTGTTGGCATATTTAAAAATGCCAAGCTATTGCGCAGGTGCTGTTGTGCAATTGCTGTACTGATGTTACCGATTGAAACGCCAAGTATACCAGCAGGTTTGCCATTCCATGAATTATCACCCCACGGGCGGGAACCTTGGTCGATAGCATTTTTCAACACGCCAGGGATTGAGCGATTGTATTCTGGGGTAACAAAAATAATGCCATCACATTGGCTGATTTGTGATTTAAATTGAGCCACAGTCGTAGGCACATGCTGATCAGCATCTTGGTTGTATAAAGGAAGCTCACTAATATCAATGAACTTAAACGTGAAATGACTAGGGAACAGCTTAATCAAAGCATTTGCGACCTTTTTGTTGTATGAATCGGAACGCAAGCTACCAACAACAACACCGATTTGATATTGATTTGACATAATAAAACCCTTTTCACATGAATGAAGAAATACATTTTTATCTTAGTGCTTTATACGGTGGAAGGTGATATTTTCATCATCAAATATCACATTTAACGTAAGTGGTATACCGTTGTATCACGATTATGACTCATATAAAAATTTTAATCATTTCAGTAAATTTCTCAGTGAGAAAATTCATTATACATACTTTAAATAATTCGAAATGCAGGTAGATGCAGAGCATAGATCAACACGCCGACTCGGCGAGCGTAGCGTAATCAACCTCTTGCACCTTGATGTATGAGAAGTATAGTCATAACAGCGTTTTAGCCAGCTATGACCTTTTGACAATATAAAATGCGTGTTTGGCGATAAAAGCGCAACTCAATTTTATGCTAGTTTAAGTCATGATCAGATAATAACCCGAGACTAGAGTATGCAAATAATTGAATGGGATGATTTCACTCGTGTAGAAATGCGTGTAGGCACAATCATTAAAGCAGAAGTGAATAGCAAAGCCAAAAAACCTGCTTATGTGATGGAGGTAGATTTAGGCGAACTGGGCATTAAACGCTCAAGTGCACAGATCACCGTGAATTATACCCCAGAGCAGCTGATTGGTAAGCGAGTACTCTGTGTTTGTAACTTCGAAGTTAAGCGGATTGCCGGTATTAAATCAGAGGTATTGATTACAGGTGCACCCGATGAAAAAGGTGCGATTGTGTTAGCCGAATTTAATTTGCCGTTACCTAACGGTGCGCTTCTCGCTTAATCATTGTGTTTGTCATGACTTCACGTTACGTATTTTTTGCTAAGCCGCATGTGAATTATTTAGCGTAGGCCGCGCTTTAATTTTTAAAATCGTTATAATTCTCCTATTCGTTGTGAATAGGAGTTATCTATTGCTATTACCTGAACTGCACTATCGACAATACTCTGAAGATGTTATTTCTCATCAACATGATGGGCAGTGGCAGATCGTGTTTGCATTATCAGGAGCAATGGAAATCAATATGCATCGGCAGCACTTTTTATTAGGTGCGGGCAGTGGTGTGGTGATTGCCCCAGGTGTGAAGCATGCCTTTAGTGGGCAATTGGGTAATCAAAACTATGTATTAGAAATGCCAACGACCTCACAGTGGCGTGTTGATGAAAAACTGACCCAGTTTTCGTTAACACCCGCAGCAATAGGGTTACTCAATTGGTTGCAACGCTTTCCTCAGCCGCCCGAACAAAACTTCATGTTAGCTCGATTGTTACTTGCCCAATTAAAACCAGAGAGTCAGTGGATTGATACTGTAAATCAATGGGTAGATGCCCGATTACATTTACCGATCAGCTGCCAAGATATGGCAAATGCATTTTGTATGTCAGTGAGTACTTTGCAACGTAAATTTAAGGCTGAAATACAATTAACTGCGATGCAATTTATCTTACAAAAACGAATGGAAACAGCGAGCCGGTTACTGATGACAATGGCATCGATTGAACAAGTTGCATTATCGGTAGGCTATGAGTCTCATTCTGCTTTTAGCCAAGCATTCCGTCAGTTTTATGGTAAAACACCCATGGAGTACCGCTCCTCTATTCGGGGTTAAATCGTTGCTTAATAAGCGCGTTATATTCGCCATGCAGAAAATCGGTATTGATATTCGCCTGTTTTAACTTTAATTCTAATAAAGTAAGCTGTTTAGATAAAGATGAGTAATTTGGATCGTCCTCGGTGAGGCTTTTTAACATTTCGGCTAGGGTTAATGCATCTTTACGGTATTGCAACTCAGCGGGAAGATAGCCTGAATTTTTCAGTAATCGATAGCTAGCCCTTAATTCAGCGGGAATTTGGCTATCGTCATCGAGTAATAAAGGATGGCCTTCTCCTTTAAGATTATCGAGTTCACCGTTATTTAAAGCTGTTTGAATATGGCGTTCAGCCCAATCATCGATTATAGACATGGTATTTGTTTTCTATTTTATATTTCCTATATAGGATAAACCACATATAGAAAATATAAAATAGGCTGCGTTTTTAGCAGCCTATTCGCAATCAATGACACAAGGCGTAATCTTTCAAATGGGTTCCAACCATCAAATCCTTTAGTCTCTTTTAAGTCATAAGCATAGCTAGCGATTGCAGCCCTAAATAGCTGAAATCCCTATATCTAAATCTGTAAATATGCCTTGTGGAATGGAGTAATCGACCATTGCACTAATGATAGAAAGTACGACTACAAATGCGATTGTCATGCCGAACATGACTAATTTCAGTGATGCTCAATATTATTTAGAGTATAATGTCGCCTCTGCTTGTAACTGCATTTTATTGTATCTTTTATTTGCAATGGGTTGGTACTTTGGTTCGTCATCTAAAAATTGTGCTAGTTGCTCTGTAATATCTTCTAAGAACCAATGCATTGGCGTTTTTAAGGCAATTGATATACGAAATAAATGCAGTAAATCAACTTTGTTTTTACCTCTTTCATAACGTGAAATTTGTTGTTGGCTCACACCAAGTATGGTTGCTAATTGGGAGCCAGTGTAACCCAGCTCTTTGCGTTTTCTTAGGATCCGTTGACCAATCAGATAATGCATCTTTTCACTATTATTTTGAATATACATAATGACCACCTAACTCATTAAGGTATGGTTAAAATGACAGAGCCTGCACCAGCAAATGGCCCTGCGCTAACGCGCCCATTGACTTCTAGTTCAGAGCTAATCTGAACCTGAGAGGTGCCATTTTTCGGCACATAAATTGAAACGCCGGTTTGTCCAGCGATATTATTATTTAGGTATAAGTTTGCTTTTAAACTATTATCTCTACGAAGTGGGACTTTGCCGCTATCAGCCCCTGATGCGATGACTAATACTGTCATTTCTTGGTTACAGGTTACGTGGAAAGACGTGGACTTTCTGGCTTTAGGTAAGCTAACTTCATCGATATCACCATAATTAATGTTGATACTTGACTCAACGATGCGACATGCCCCAACAGGAGGTGGTGCAATACCACACAGAGAACCCGGTAGAAGATAACCTGAAGTTTCCACTAAACCTGAGTTGATACTTTGATAAAAAAGTCCCACGCATTCTTGGTTTTTTGATAAAGCATCACCGGTATGTAGAGCGGTTCCGCTCAAAGGAAAGCCACTAGATTGCATAACCCTAGCTCGGACTTCCCTCATGGTTTTTAGGCCTGTCACATTGGCTATTGTTTGTGTGACTCGGCCTGGCTGACCGTTTGCGTTGTGTTTATGGTTAATATTGATATAGCAAGAAGACCAATTGGCGCATGGGCTAGGAGTATAAGGGTCTTCTTCATCCCAACGCTCGATAACATAGGTATACGTTGCGTTAGCAGGGGTTCCTGTCGATTCCGTAATATACGAAAAAATTGCCGCAGAAGCAGAAAATGAGCTAGCTGCTATACTGGCAGTGAAAAAATAAGGTAACCATTTCATGTTAGTGTGCAGCCTCTAAGTTATTCGTAGTCCAGTTTGAATGTTGCTATGGCATTAAAAGGGCCTCGTTTGATCTCTCTCTTGCTGATCGCTTCAGGTTCACCTTTTAAATAAGCCTTAAATTTCAATGCAGTCGTACCATTTTGCAAAGCAAGCTTTTCACCTTGAGTGTTGACGGGTAAAAAAGTGCCATCTGCATCTTCAATACCAATTGCAAATCCACTCGCGTTACTACTCGATTGCAGTGCAAGATAGCCGGGTAGAGCCATATTGGCGGTGCCAGAAAAGGTGACATTGACGGATTTACCTACACTGGTATCACATTCAGATAAATTGATCGTAAATGCTTCACTGACTGTTCTGCCGTAGGCATATAAGTTTTTATCGGGAACATTACCGAAATCTAAGCGAACTGATTCATCACCCGGCTTGATGATGCAAGGCTCTTCCACCAAAATGCCATGAAAATGTAAGTTATCAGGTATGGCAGACGCGCTACCTATATAAGAGAGCATAAACATTAATATCAGTGTCTTTACGCTGTTATTCATTATTGATACTCCGCTAACAGTGTTGCTGTCACCGAAAATGGTCCTTCAGTGAGCGTAGAGCCTGGCCGTTTAATCGGAACAGCTTTAATTGCTGGTGGTGTTGTTGGTGTGATAGTAATGGGTTTATTAATCTCAAAAGGCTGACCGTTTTGAGTAATGCGGATTGCTAAATTCTTTTCATTAGTTTGCAGAGCTGCGCTATCAAAATTGCTTTGTGGCCCTGAAACTGAAAGCTTAAGTACCCAGCCTTTTGAGTTCTGTGCACACACCAATTTATAGTCGACATCTTGGGTGTAATTAATGCCATCAAGGCGGTGAATACCGACATTTTTGCCAAAGAACACATCAATGACATTGTCGTCTTGGATGGTACAAGCGGGTGGCTCAAGTAAAATACCGTATAACTTCATGTTTGAAGCAAATGTGCCTGTGGCGACTAACGACAGTAAGAGGCCAACTATCAGGCTGTATTGTTTGTTCAGCTGAAACATAGCAATTCCTCTCACTGATACTCAATTAATAAAGTAGCGATCGATTCAAAATAACCACCTTTTAGGTTGGCGGTTAGATCACGTACGGGAACGACTGCAAATTGAGGTGCATTGGGGTAGATAAAATTTACGGTTCGGCCAACGGGTAGCTTGCTATTGTTGTAATGAATGGCAATGCCAAGTCCATCAATGTTGGTGGATAGGGATTGGCTATCAAAACTTGCCTTATTGCCCTGTACTGACATTTTCATGGCATTTTTTGCTGATGCAGGCATTTTGTTACATTGAACGGTGTACAGGACGTCTTTTTTATAAGCAGTACCATCAATGCGAGAACTCATAACTTCGCCAAAATTAACTTCAATAAGATTGCCATCATTGATAATGCAAGGTGGAGGCGCAATCACTGTACCGGTAATGTTGACGTAAACAATACCGGGTATCGCCCGTACTTGAGCGGTAGGATTGATCCTAGATTGAGGTAAGTCTGCATAGACAGTCGATACCCCAAAAAGCGCACTGATACAGAGGCATAATGTGAAAGGCTTAATATTTAAATCAATCATAATTCACCCTAAAGTCCATTACGGCTCTAAAATGTCCTTCACTCAATTTTTCAGGAGTACGTACTGGAGTGACGTAATAGGTCAACTGCCCTTGAGGAAATTCCAGAAATTGTGGACGACCACGGCTACCTAAACGGATAGTGTTCTTTTGTTGATCGGTAACTTTCAAGGCCAATCCACTTATTCCACTGACCGCCAACATTTCAGGAAAATACGTATCAGCGGGGGCAACAAATGACACAGTGACAATAGGTTGCATTTCACTCCATGTCGGTGTGTCGGTTCGTTGATCATAAAGAACGCCTTGTGAACGAATACAATCACGAAATAGTAGAGTGAAAGGCACAGGCTCTGCTTGGTTACCAGGCTTACGTAAACGATAAGCAGGAACATCACCGAGAGAAACTTCTTGCCATGCAGAAGCCATATCTAACGTGCATGGCGCTTCAGTTAAAGTACCTCTCACATGTATTTCGCCATGCAGCCCCTCAACTTGCCAATTATCACTATTGGCTGCCAATAGTGGCGGAGCTGCACAGAGCATGGTGCTACAGAATAAGAGAGCCTTTTTCATGAAAATCCACCATTAATTATCTGAAGAAGAGGCAACGGTACAGCTGGTACCACTGCATTTGAATGTCAGCTTAGGTCGACCCCCATAATCATTGATATAAGTCAGTACAGGTGAGGTTCCTAGCGTACTAGCGCTACCGCGCAGGGTGGCATTCCCCTTCGGTGAAATCATTACGGGCTCAAAATTACCTACTGTGTCACTCTTCAGATCTTTAGCGGCATCAACAATCGTTACAAAGTAAGCGGTTGGATTATGGATTTGGTAACTATCCCCTACACGCTGTAGAGTGATTTTTTCTTGCCATGGGTTATCGAGATCACTGCGTGAAGCGTAGAGCGCTTTTGGGCGATAAAACAACTTAATACGCGTTTGTAGTGCGATTTGCAGGACATTAGGTTGGCTGCTTTTAGGGGGTATTTCACGTAAATTAAAATAGAACACGCTTTCTCTATCTTGTGGTAACTTCGTAATGTCTGGTAGAGATTGAATTTTGACCTGACTTTTATCTCCCGCCTCAACGCGCTGTACTGGTGGCAAGACCGTGAGTGGGGATTCGATTTTGGTGCCGTTAGCATCTTCTATCCAACCTTGAGCAAGGTAAGGAAGCTCTTTGTTTTGGTTGGTCACATTGAGGCTGATCGTTTTTTCATTGCCATTAAAAATGACACGCGTCCTATCTAAAGCGATAGCTGCATTTGCCTCACTACAAAGAACCGCAGTTAATGTCATTGTGGTGGTAAAAAGTGCGATATTGTTCATTTTCATATGTATTAACTCTTTTTATTAAGCTTTATCTTTACAGTGATGCATCGTCAGCGGAATACTGAATATCGGGTCGCGTCAGTAACCAGCGTTCGCGAGGAATGATGTTTTGCACAGGTGTCACTGGTGGCTGAACACTATGGATTACAGGTGCTGTGGCAGTATTTACAGGTGTTGCACTTGGATCCATATCACAAGGTAGTAGCAGTGAATTAAACTCGACACTTTCAATATTCTGTGGGATTTGAATGCGACACTGTGTCTGCCCATTCCAATTCACATCCAATATTTCGTTTGGATTGATACCTGAAAGATATACAGAGCCATTATCATTGACGATGCCAACTTCATGTTTTTTAGCATTAAGAATAGAGGCACCAAATGGTGGATAAGAGCCATCAGCAAGCGCCAAGCGAACCATCGTTTTCAAACCAGAAAGGACATCAAATTTACGATAGGCAATTGCCCCTTCAGTAACGGTAAATTGCTGAACAGATTTCACGGCTTCAACATTATCTGGTAGCTTGTTCAGGTCAACACTGGTACTCATACGGTAGTAATCGTTGATATCAGCAATAACCGCTTTACCGAATCGGTTAGTGCGAGTGTTAGCACCAAAACCTTTGATTGGGACGTTAGCAACATTCTCTGTATCCACCATAACTCGGCTCGCTCCCGGTAAGTTGATACGGTGAAGTGCCGCACCATAACCTGTTAATGTTGCACCGCCTTGTAATGAAAGAGCTGCGGAAGAGTAATCTCCCGCGACATAGCTGGCGTTACCCGTTACGGTCGCTGCATCACCATAATGGATGTAATAACCGTTCGCTGTAGCTTTACCTCGTGCACTTAAACCTGTACCAAGGCGATAGCTATTTCTGTCATCTAATCGATCGTAGTAACTGACTGTATGGGAGTTACCTGTTCTATTGATCACGCTGTTATAGCTAATGGTCGCTGCATCACCCATTGGCAAGGAAACATTGAGGTATAAACCATCATCATTCTTTCTACCTTCATATTGGTTACGAAAGGCATTCAAACTGACGTTAATATTTTTGAATTTGCCCAGATCAAAATATTTAGAGAGAGAAAGGTTGTAGCGCTTGGTATTTGGTCTATTCCAATAGGTTTCATGGCTATAATCAAAGTAGGCACTCAGACCAAGTGCAACAAATTGCTTATTCAGCATGATGGTATAAAGTTCTTTGGTATTATCTTGTGCTGAATTACGATAGCGTCGATCGAGATATTGGTTCATATTCATGAAATCGCGCTCAGAGAACCGATACCCAGCGAAAGTGACTTGGCTATCATATTGTTCAAAGCGTTTTGAATAGCTAAGACGATATGAACCGCCAGTATAGGTTTTATTATCAGAAGGTAGTTTTGCTCTAGATTCAGTGATATCGAATGAAATAGCACCAAACATCATGAGGTCACGACCCACACCTACAGATAGCGCATTATAGTCACCTGCTCCAAGTAGCCCGCCGTAGAGCGACCAACCATTTGATACACCCCAAGAAAATTCACCTAATGCGAATCCTGGACCTTCAGTACGGTGATCCATATTACTTGGGCGGCCACCAATTAATTTAAATTGCACGCGACCAGGACGAGTTAAATAAGGAATGGTTGCGGTGTCCATTTGAAATTCTTGAACAGAACCATCTTGCTCTTCAACACGCACATTGAGTTTACCGTTTACGGCATCACTTAAATCTTGGATACGGAAAGGACCCGGAGCCACTTGGGTTTCATAAATAACACGTCCCATTTGGCTTATTGTCACTTTGGCATTGGTTTTAGCAACACCGCTAACTTCTGGTGCATAGCCACGTAAATTCGGGGCTAGCATGTTATCTTCAGAGACTAAGCTGGCGCCAAGGAAACGAAATGAGTCAAAAATACCTGAACGCAAATATTCTTCACCGAGAGTTAATTTTGCACTCAGTTCAGAGATAGCTCTATAAGCATAATATTGGCTCCAATCCCAGCTACGTTCAGTTGATTGGCCCGTGGTATCGTTATAGTTTGCTTGCCAATTTGCACGAAAACGCCATGCGCCAAGGTTAAAGCCCATTACGCCATTACCTGTTATTTGCTGATTGGTATTTGAGTTTTTATGATCGGTAACTTGAGCATTAATATTATAATCAAATAACGCTCCTGAAATTCCGTTATCCCAACGTGAAGGGGGATCCCAGTTCTCAGCGGTATATTCAAGATAGGCTTGCGGAATAGTAATATTAATCGTTTCTGTTGCAAGAGAACCTTGTGCTGACATTCCCGTAATAGAATCTATTTTTAAGCACTGTCCATCGTGCCACCATTGTGCTTTTTTTTGCCATTCATTACGTAATGCTAATTGCGAAATAATCTCAGGTGATAAACAAGGAACGGTTTCTTGCTCATTTTGTTCAGAAACAATATAAGGAACGTCATAAGTTGATGGCAGTGTATTATTATTTAAGCTGATATAAAATGGGTAAGTGCCTGGCATAATATAGCCGGCTTGCGTAAATTCACTTAAATCGATATTCTCACGATCTTTGAGATCGAGAATATCCGTATTAAATTCAATATTTCCAGTCGCTAAAACAGAATTAGGCTGTGCGAACGCAATAATTATCATTAATGCGATAGGATTAAAATAATGACGCGTTGAGTCAGCTAAGACTTTATTTGTTTTTGTTAATAACAGAGCCATAATAGTCCCTTCGCGATAACTCAGTAATAATCCATTTTGAAACGGACAGTGGTTTGATAATTTCCTGACTCAAGTCGCTGATTATTTGTGACTAAACGCATGCCATAATTTAGCGTCATTGAACCTGATTCAATGCTACGAGCAGGCAGAGGTTTTCCTGGAAATGCATGATTTCCTTGTTCGTCTGTAATTTTTAACGAAATTCCTTTTGCTTTGCCGAATAAACGGAAATTATCTCCATCATGTGAACCATCAAAAGTAATTTCAAACGACTGCCAGTCAGGTTTGCCCGGTGTTAATGGTGTCAGGACGCAATTAATCAAACGAATAGAAAATGGGCGAATAGGGCCTTGTTTATCATGTATCATTTGACTGATGGGGATAGTCTTCAATTCAATAGATTGATTACGGCTCCCTGCCTCAATTGCGCAAGGGCTATCAATAATTGAGCCTTCTACTGCGACATATCCATCACCCTGCGTTGCTCGGTATGTTTGAACACTCGCACTTGCAGGGATGGCTATCATTCCTGAAAACACCATGGCTAAAATGCCAAAGTGATTCATAGATATACTCCGTTTAAAATAGTGACTGATACTCGTTATATTTTAGGTTGCTGCACTTTCGTTAAGGTACAGAGGCTATATTTGTTGATGTTAATCGCATAAATTTAGCTATTTTTAGCGACTTATTTATTACTTAGCTGAACCTTAAATTATTTAGAGTATCTTTATCCATCATATATGCATGCGATAAAATAAGGCCTATACTTCCTTGTTGAGGCCTTTTTACTGTTATTGGTAGTTTAAAGCGAAGGTCGCGATAGCTTTGAATTCGCCTGGTGTTGCTGCATTCGCTGAGTTACCTTGCATATAAGCTGCAAAGTTCAGGTCATTGTTACCATCTTTTAGGGTTACAGCGTCAGATGCCGTACCTAGTTTGATTTGTTTTCCACCTGCGTTAGTTAGGACGATAGCTGCATTTTGCGCTTTACCTTCGATAGCTAAAGAACCATCAACGATCGGACTTGGTGCGCCAGTAAAGGTAGTCTGTACTGTTTTTAGTGTTTCAGTCGTACAGTTTTCTAATGCAATTTTAAAAGCACGGGAATTACTACGTCCGCCATCTTTTAATTCTGCTGTAGAAATCTGTCCCATGCGAACGATTTGCTCTGATGTTTCAGGAGTAATTGAGCAAGGTGCATCAATAATGGAGCCAACAAATGTCACTGTGCCATGTCCTTGGTCTGCTGCATTTGCTGCACCAGCAGCGATTGAAAGTCCTAAGCCTAAAACTAATGCAATTTTATTCAGATTCATTTTATACATTTCCATTAAATAAAAAGACGTTATAAAAATTAAATAAAAACAACGGATTCATTAGCTGTTTTTATTCTTTATTGATTTCTCTAATGTGTTTGAATTTGATGCATCAAATAGAAATCACAGTCAGTAAAGTTATTTTCTATGAACAAGAAATCGAACAATATGCACCAAATTGTCCAATTAAGTTTTTAACTTTATGAAATTATGTTTATTGAAATAAATAACTTTATTGAGATGAATTATTGTTATTTTATTATGTTTTTAACGGGTGCGAAGCGTACTCGCGGAAGGCTTAACTTTTATTCCGCTATCACTTTTAGAGTGTAAATAAAGTAAAATAAAATTAATTGTTTTGTATCAATGCGTTATGAGGTGAGGGGCACGAGTTAACACGGAATTTGACTTAATTGGATAATGGAACAATAATACGGACAGTTTGGTGCAAAGTGTTAATTTTAAATGTAAAAACTAGAAGTCGACGATCAGTTTTATCTGTTTTACTCATAATAGGTAAAGATAAATAATCAAATTTATCCTAAACTTTTAGCTTTGAAGTGGTGTGTTTTGGTGTTTTTTTCTGGTTAATATTTAATCTTTAGTTTATTTTTTTTAAAGTTTTGCTATGTTAGATTCATTGCAATTTCAGGAAATTACTTTTAAATGGGATATAAATACTATGAAGCAGAGGAAATTCTTAACTCGATATGAAATAGACGCAATATTGAGTGAAGCTAAAAAAGGACGTTATTCTGAGCGGGATTATTGTATGTTATTAATGTGCTTCATTCATGGGTTTCGCGTCAGTGAATTATGTCGTTTATCTCTGAAAGATATCGATCTTAATTCAAAAGTTCTTTATGTGAGGCGTTTAAAAGGTGGTTTATCAACGACACAACCTTTAGTTGAAAAAGAATATAACGCATTAAATGAATGGCTGAATATACGTCGTCATTGGCGAGAGGCAGATTCACCATGGGTTTTTTTATCACAAAAAAATGGCGCTATTTCTCGTCAGCAAGTTTACGGGTTAATTAAAACCTATGGAAAAAAAGCTGGGGTTTCGATTGATGCGCACCCACATATGCTACGTCATTCATGTGGTTATGCATTAGCGGATTTAGGGCGCGATACACGCTTAATTCAAGATTATTTAGGTCATCGAAATATTTCACATACTGTTATTTATACAGCGAGTAATGTAAAAAGATTTTACCATATTTGGGATATCTAATTATTAATAATGCTTAAGTTAAAAAAAGTCATGAGCAACTCAGTATCACATTGGTAATATAAAGCATATCTTGATATTAAAGGATGTTTATTTCTTTTGATTTCAATATATATTATGCAAAAAATATTATTTTTGAAAGATGCCGTTACAATTAAAGTGTTAATATTATTTAATTTTAAATTGACATGTTAATTTATTAGTATTAACAAATGAAAAATTTGTAATTGATAATTTAATTTATATTGCTTGGAATTAGGAGTGATTATAACTTAATTGATTAGAATGTCATATTTTAAGATTATTCTTGCTGATTATTTTTTAGAAAAGTAAATATATTCTATACTTTTGGGGCGTTAAGGTAGCTCTAATTGGTTTATTTTACTCAATTGAAAACTCAAGTAGGTCTTCCCCACTTGAGTAATTTACTTTATGGCATTAATGGTGAGGGGGTAGGGATACGATCGTCATTGATTACTTTACCAAACCGAGTACTACCTTGATTCCATTCTTTTATTGCGGTGGCTATTTCTATTTTTGTACGGCCAATGAAATTCCACCACATTAAAATCGATTCATGCAATGGCTCTCCACCTAATAAAAGAAGATGACTTCCAGATGAAAGATTTATAGTAATTTTACTTAGATTTTGACCTAAATAAATTAATTGATTAGTTTGGCAGTGCTGAGCTTCAATAACGGCATTTCCTTCAATAACAAAAATACCATATTCAAATTCAGGACGTAGGAATAATACGATTTCTTCATCACTTCGTGTGGTGATATCTAGCCCTATTAGCGATGAAAAAGATAGAGTTGGTGCCTTGTAGGTTTCGTATTCACCGACTAATAAGTGGAATTTAGCTGAGCCTACAGACCACTCAGGTAAGGTTGGATAATGGTCAAAACGTGGAGGGATATCTTTAACTGCCTCTGGTAATGCAATCCATAGCTGAACTGCATGTAGTTTATGACTTTCTCCATAGGTATCTTCTGAGTGGCTAATTCCTTTGCCTGCCGTCATTAAATTAACTTGTCCGGGACGGATCACCTGCTCGCACCCTAAACTGTCTCGATGAAGCACTTCGCCTTCGATCATCCAAGTGAATGTTTGTAACCCAGTATGCGGATGTGGTGCTACACGCATTCCTTCTGAATCACCTTTAAAGACAGTTGGCCCCGCATGATCGAGGAAACACCAAGCGCCAATTAAGCGTCGCTCTTTTGTTGGTAAAACTCGGGAAACAGGTAATCCACCAACATCTTTAATACGTGCACTAATTTGCTGGAAATTAAGTTCACCCTGATTAGTTGGAATGCTCATATTATCCTCTTTATACTTTTTATAGATGCTATTGGCGAATATCACTATACTCAGGCGTTCTATCAAATATGGCTTTGGCAAAAGGGCAGAGTGGAATAATTTTCCTGTGCTCACCTCGCATTCTTTCGACAACTTTAGCAACGAGTTGTTTGGCAATCCCTTGGCCTTTTAGGCTCTCATCGACAATCGTATGATCAATAATGGCGAGTCCTTCTCCCGTATAGACAAAGGTAATTTCAGCCAAACGGATTTGTTTATCGTCAGATAAAATAAAAAAGCTAGTATGGTCAGATTGAATATTCAGCATATAACACTCCCAGTAATGAAAGCAGATTTATAGTCGTCATACTTCAAGTTGTAGGGCTTTTTGTTGAGGTATAAGTGACCACGCTACGCTCACCAAGCCACATAGTTTATCTATGCTCCCTATCTATCTTTGCTTGTCGCCTACCTAAAACTCGAATTATTTAGAGTATATATTTAGCTTAGTGAGAATCTATCGCAAAGACAATTAAGTTTACCTGTTCATTCATATCGAATTATTTGAATGAATTCCCCCTCCTTTGTAGCCGAATTTGCTTATCTACTGAACAATCGTGATGAGCGAAATTGTTACTCATTTGTCACATAATTATTTCAAAATGTTAATTTAAACTCTGTAAAGTGATTTCAATCACAATAAACCCGCCGTTTTTTGCATATAAATCGCTCACATTCATGTCGTTTTCATCAAAAGGAGATCATCCCAATGGTATTTTCTATTCGAGATACACTCTTTTCTTTATTGACGTTAGATGGTATTTCAGGCCACGAATCTTCTATTGCGAATGTGATGAAAAGCCACTTTAAAACTACAGCAAAAGAGGTTTGGCAGGACCGATTAGGTAACGTAGTTGCCCGATATGGCAGCGAAGCACCTAATGCTATGCGTTTAATGGTGTTTGCACATATGGACGAAGTTGGCTTTATGGTTCGAAAAATCGAACCATCAGGTTTTATTCGTTTCGAACGTGTTGGAGGGCCTGCACAAGTGACGATGTCGGGTTCGGTTGTGCGCCTTGCTGGAGAGTTTGGTTCAATACCGGGTTGCATCGGTATTAAGTCTTATCACTTTGCCAAAGGCGATGAGAGAACACAATCCCCTTCTATTGATCAGCTATGGATTGATATTGGTGCAAAAGATAAAGCAGATGCTGAGCGAATGGGTGTGAAGGTTGGTACAGCAATTACCCTCTATAATCCACCGCAAGAGCTAGGCAATCAAATGGTTTGCAGCAAAGCACTAGATGATCGGTTGGGCTGTACGGCATTACTCGGTCTAGCAAATGCAATTCATAATAAAGATCTTGATATTGCAGTTTATATTGTTGCATCGGTACAGGAAGAATTTAATATTCGAGGGATCTTGCCTGTACTAAGGCGTATTAAGCCCGATCTTGCTATTGGTATTGATATCACCCCTTCTTGCGATACTCCCGATCTTAATGATTACTCTGATCTGGTTATTAATGGAGGAGTGGGTATCACCTGCCTCAACTATCATGGCAGAGGCACCCTTGCGGGGTTAGTGACTCCTGTTCGCTTAATCAAGCTATTAGAAAAAACGGCGATAAACCATCAAATTCCAGTTCAAAGAGAAGTTGCCCCAGGAGTCATCACTGAAACCGGTTATATTCAAGTAGAGCAAGATGGTATCCCTTGTGCCAGTTTATCTATTCCTTGTCGGTATACACATTCACCTGCCGAAGTGGCCAGTTTAAATGATCTGAATGACTGCATTCGGCTACTCACTGCATTAGCGACATTACCAGCTAATCAATTTCCTATTGAGTCTGACTCAAACAATGATCAAGAGGTTATTACAAAATGAAAAAAATCCTCGTTGCATGTGGAACGGGTATGGCGACTTCCACCATGATTGCCCAAAAACTTCAAGACTATTTAGCTTCTGAAGGTATTTCAGTCGCAACTTCACAATGTTGTTTGAATGAAATACCACTCAATAGTCGCGGTGTTGATTTGATTATTACAGCAATGAAAACAGACACCGATTACGGGGTTCCTTCACTTAATGGAGCAGCTTTACTTACAGGGATTAATGATGATGCATTAAAACAACAAATTAAGACATTGTTATCACAAGAACACTCTAAATAATTCTAATTGCAGGTAGGTGACAAGTGAGTGAGTTGCTAGAAGCGTAGAAAACTATGCGATAAGTAGCGAATGAATGAAATCAACAATACTGCAATTGAAATATGACGAGCTAGAACCTAATAGGTGACGTTATGTTTGATTATATACTTTCATTAGGCGGTACTGTATTTGTCCCAATTGTCATGATAATTATTGGTTTAATATTTCGCCTTCCGTGGCTGCAAGCCATCAAAGCGGGTGTAACCGTTGGCATTGGTTTTGTTGGAATGGGGCTAGTGATTGTGATGGCAATCGATAGCCTTAGTCCCCCCATTAAAATTATGATTGAGCGCTTTGGCTTGTCACTTCATGTACTGGATGTTGGTGCAGGGCCGGCATCTGGAGTGGGATACGCAACAGCCGTTGGTGCCGTGATCATTCCAACTATCTTTCTATTGAATATCGCTTTGTTGTTTACACGTCTTACAAAAACAATGAATGTTGATATTTATAACTATTGGCACTATGCAATCACTGGTACGGTCGTGCAAATGGCGACAGGAAGCCTAGTTTATGGGATTGCAGGAGCGATGTGCCATGCTATTTTATCTCTCAAAATGGCGGATTGGACGGCAAAGCGTGTTCAAACGATTGTTGGCTTAGAAGGCATTTCGATCCCGCAGGGTTATGGCTCCAGCTCAGTCCCTTTATTTGTCCTTCTTGATAAGATTTATGAAAAAATTCCATTCCTGAAAGGGAAAAGTATTGATGCACAAGCGATCCAGAAACGCTATGGCATGGTCGGTGATCCTGTGATCATCGGGGTAGTTCTTGGATTATTATTTGGCCTTGCAGCAGGGGAAGATTTTAAAGGCTGTGCAACCTTAGTGATCACTGTTGCCGCGATTATGGTGCTATTTCCACGCATGATCCGCTTAATTGTTGAAGGATTATTGCCGATCTCTGAAGGTGCTCGTAAGTTTTTTCAAAAACATTTCCATGATCGTGAAGTTTTTATTGGCTTAGACTCTGCTGTGACTTTAGGACATCCAACAACAATTGCAGTGGGTTTACTCCTTATTCCTATCATGTTGGTGCTTGCCAGTGTTTTACCCCTTAATAACGTTTTACCGCTAGCCGACCTACCCGTTGCACCTTTTTTTATTTGTATGGCGACAGTGATCCATCGTGGTGACTTACTTCGTACTTTAATTAGTGGTGTGATTGTCATGAGCTCAGTTTTATTAATTGCGAGCCAATTTGCTCCTTTCTTTACAGAAATGGCGCGTAATGGCGGCTTTGATTTCGCCGCAGATGGGGCACAAATCAGTGCATTATCAGTCGGTAATATGTTTGGTTGGTCGATATACGAATTGATGTCATTTGGTTTGATAGGTGTTGTGGTGACCATCGGAGTGGTTACCTGTGTGGTTATTTTTCTACGTAATCGTGAATTACCTGAATAAGGAGTGTAGATATGAGTTGGTTAAAGGATGTGATTGGAACGGAAAAAGCCGTTATTGCAATGTGTCATTTGCGTGCATTACCGGGCGATCCTGATTTTAATGCGCAGCAGGGAATGCAATGGGTAATCGATAGAGCTTATGACGATTTAATGGCGCTACAAAACGGCGGTGTTGATGCTGTCATGTTTTCAAATGAATTCAGCTTACCTTATCTTACTCAAGTAAAGCCTGAAACAACGGCTGCGATGGCACGGATCATTGGGCAACTGATGAGTGAAATACGTATTCCCTTTGGCGTTAATGTGCTGTGGGATCCCGTTGCATCATTAGATTTAGCTATGGCAACCGGCGCTAAATTTATTCGAGAAATATTCACGGGGGCCTATGCCAGTGATTTTGGGGTATGGAATACCAATGTGGGTGAAACTATCCGTCATCAACATCGTATTGGGGCTTCTGAGGTAAAAACGCTGTTTAATATTGTTCCAGAAGCAGCGGTATATTTGGGGGGACGTGATATTTGCTCTATTGCTAAATCAACCGTTTTTAATAATAAGCCAGATGCTTTATGCGTTTCAGGGCTGACAGCTGGCGCTAAAACCGATAGTGCTATTTTAAAACAAGTTAAAGATACGGTGCCGAATACCGTGGTTTTTGCCAACACAGGGGTATGTTTAGAAAATGTGGAAGAGCAACTAAGCATTGCTGATGGTTGTGTCACCGCCACAACATTTAAAAAAGATGGCGTTTTCGCCAATTTTGTTGACCAAACTCGAGTGGAGAGATTTATGGAGAAAGTACACAGCATTAGGCAATGAAAAGGAGATAAGCAAACAAGCTTATCCCCTTAGGTAACAATAGTGAGCCCCGCAATCTTCGCCAAAAGGTAGGCAGGGCTCTATTTATAAGAGTATACCGAACCCAAAAGGAGTCAATATATAATGATTGATGATGCTAAATGGATCCAAATAAACCAAACAGCACAAGATTGGCAAGAAGCACTGGCGATAGCTTGTGCTCCGCTGATTGAGTACGGTGCGGCTGAATCCGCCTACTTGCAAGGTATCATTGACAATACAAAAAGTTGGGGACCTTATTATTTGATTGCACCGGGTATTGCGATGCTGCATGCACGTCCTGAACAAGGTGCTATTGATAACCAAATCACACTAACGACATTAAATCAGCCCGTTGTTTTTGGCCATGAAGAGTGTGATCCGGTATGGCTATTAATTACTGTTTGTGCCACTCATAGCGATGATCATATTCGATTGATTCAGCGTATTAGTGAGTTGGTTGATAGCCCCTTATCACTCGATAAAATCCGCACGGCAAAAACAGTGAGTGATGTTTTGCTTTTACTAAACTAGAGCCTGGGTTAATAAGCAGAGGAAATCCATTTATGAGTCTGTATAAACCTGATCGGATCCAACAAATGTTACAGTATTTGTGGAAATGCCGAGAGTTATCAACACAGCAGGCAGTTGAATTATTTGGTTGTGCAGAAGCGACAATCCGCCGTGATTTTCAATATATCGTTGAACACTATCCCGGTATGACACGTACACATGGGCGCATTGATTTTGATGATAGTACAACAGACAAAGAATCACAGTTTGATGTTAGACGTTCTTTAAATTGTGCATCTAAACGCGAAATTGCATTAATTGCTCGCCAATTGATCCATGAAGGAGATTGCTTTTTCCTCGATTCAGGTTCGACGTGTCTCGAACTCGCTAAATGCCTTGGTGATATTAAAGTCAAAGTGATTTGCAATGATATAAAAATTGCTAATCAGCTTGGCGCATTTCCAAATGTTGAAAGTTATATTATTGGTGGGTTAATTAGACCAGGGTACTTTACAGTAGGTGAAAGCTTAGCCTTGGAAGCCTTGAATGCTTTTGCTGTAGATCGTGTGTTTATGTCTTGCGATGCCTTATCGATTGAGATGGGGATCACAAATGCAACAATGTTTGAAGTTGGTGTAAAACGCAAGTTGATCACTCGTTCACCTGAGGTAATTTTACTGGCAGATCATACTAAATTTGATATGTTTGAGCCCCATGCAGTAGCCACATTATCTTGTGTAAAAACCATTGTCAGTGATAGTGGATTATCCAAAGAAACCCAACAACGTTATCAGCAAGCTGGATGTCAGTTAAAATGTACTTATTAGTTAAATACACTCGTCATACTTCAAGTTGCAGCGTGGTTGATTACGCTCACTTAGGCTAGTTATCTTATTTTCTATGTTGCTAGCGATACGTTTGCTTGTCGCCTTAGCTGCACCTTGAGTTATTTAACGTATATTTGTATTTATTGAGGAAAAACATTCGTTATTTTTTTATGTTTTTTCCAAAGCAACACATCAATGAATAAAAATACCAATAAGCTAGCTCCTAATACCGGTAAGCAATAACCTAGCATAATCGTGAGTGTTACAATTAATAGCTGCCATGGAGTTGATAATGATAGCCAACATGCAGTTAAAGTGCTTAATGGGTTATTCTGTGGACGACTGGGGCGGCGTATCCACCACATACGATATCCAAGCAGTAATAAGCAGCAAATACCGAAAGTAAAACCGAGTAACAGCAATCTATTTGCCATTCCAAATAGTTTTCCCATATGTGCATCAACACCCCAGCGCGTTAATTTAGCCATCATTGGAAAGTTGTCGAAATAAATATGGTCAATGACTTTATAGTTATGTGGGTTAATCGCGATAGCATCGACTTGTGTTGGCCAATCACGTTTATTTTCAGTGACCGTCCATGCGTCACTCGCTGTTTTTGGCTGACGTATTTCCACGTTATCAGCTTTAATTCCATTACGACGAGCCTGATATAAAACAATTTCCCAATCTAAATCAGGCTTATTAATATTTGACGCGCTATTCTGCGACTGTAAGCCTTTATGATTATGATCTTCATGTTGATGATCTCCATGATTATGACTTGAAATGACGGCTTCATTTGCAGACTTTAATTTAGTATTCAATTGTGGAGTTAACCAATCGAATGAAGTACGTAGCGCATTTATATTATCACCAGCCCATTTTGACCATGTCAGGCCTGTTACAGACATAAATAACATCCCTAAAAATAACAATAATCCGAGGGTTATATGCCAATGTCGAGTAAAAGCAAAAGGACTTCTTTTTTTTCTTGATAAGTGCTTACGTCGATGATTTATCCATAAAATTACACCTGTAATTGCAGAAACCCACAACCAAGAAGCTGCTAATTCGCTATAATGTCGTCCAACGCTTCCTAAATAAAGTTCGGTATGTAATTTCGTTAGCCATGTATGTGTAGGTAAAAAACCAGAAACAGGCGAGAAAAAATAATCAGCTTTAATTGCCAGTGAGTAGGGATCTATAAAAATAGTGCGCAATTTTTCCGATTCTAGATTTGGGTACATAAATTGAATGTAGGTTGTCTCGTCTGGTTGAGGTGCTGGGCGTACTTTATGAATAAAGTATTGTTCACCAACATAATGACGAGCAGCTGAGATCTGCGATGAGAGTGGCTTACTATTACCAGAGGGCTGTGTCGTTAAAACATCACGATAAATAATATCTTCAAATTGAATGGAGAGTATATATATAAAGCCAGTTAATGCTGCAATAAAAATAAAAGGCGCTATAAATATACCAATATAAAAATGTAAGCGATGTACTAACGCAGTTAGTGAGCGACGATCTAAAGGTTGCATGATTTACCTCAATATCAGTCAATTGGTGGATTGATTAAATTCTAATTTATGATTTATATTGTAACAAATTGATTGTATCTATAATTCATAATGCTTTTAAAATAGGTGATGAGTAAATTTAAGCTTATTAAAAAATTAGTTAATTAAAAAGTAAATGGAATATGTATTTAACAAGATGTTCTTTAATTAATAAGTAAGTTAGAGTTTTATATTTTCAAATTAAATTCACTCTTGATGCGATAACTATTCATTATTCAAAATACTAACTAGTCTTGATAATTATTTTAGCTTTCTATATGTATTAGTGAAGTAAATTCACATAGATGGCTTTTTTCTTTTCTATCCCACAAATAACGTGACCAAGGTAGTACTAATTCATTGGCATGATTGATAATTTGAGGTTTAAATTGTTCGAGTGGTTTCGCTTCGTGATGACGAGCAAAAACACTCCCCGCATATCGATGACCCGTGTCAGGAGCAATAACTAAACAAGGGGTACTGGGATTGTGCTGAAAGAGATACTTGCCAACACAATAACTGCCTCCACTAGATAGACCTGCATAGATGGCATATCTCTTGATTAATTCGATAGTACCGCTGAGGCAACAATCGAAAGAAAGCCAATCGATAGAGTCATAGTTCTCATATTTCACATTACGAAAATCAATGGCACTACCAATACCTGCGATAATTATTTCAGGGTCATAAACATCTTGGGCACCAAATGTCACACTACCAAAAGGTTGTATTCCACACAGTGTTATCTTAATGCCTTTTTGGCGTAAAAATACCCCTAACGCTCCGGTTGAACACCCCGAGCCGATCCCACCCACTATAGTCAGTTTTTCTGTATTAATATCATTAAGAATAATGTTAGCGAATGCTTCATACCCACCATAATGAATATCATCATGATATTGTTGCATCCAATAATAATTGGAATTTTCTTTTAATAATTGTTCTACTTTTTCAACGCGATAACTTTGATCTAATTTTAAACTACCAGCGGATGGAACGCCTTCAACATAAGCCCCTAATAATTCAATCTGAGTTTTCATTGAGGGTTCTACTGTTTTTGAGGCGATAATATGACATTTTAATTGATACTTATGGCAAGCGAGTGCTAGCGCATAAGCATATATTCCACTGGAACTGTCAATAAGGATAGAATGTCGATTAATAATTTCCCGCTCAAGAAGGCTTTTTACGGCATATAGCGTTGAATAGATTTTCATCGACTCAAACCTAGCAAGATAAAAATTGTTTTCGAGCTTCACAATTTTAGGTTCTTTGAGCGCCTCTGCGATATGGTCGTATATCAAAATATTTCTCCATAACACGGTTGTAACCCATGTGTTTTGATGAAATCAAACACGAAAGTTAAAGTATCCCTATCTGGTGGTGAATAATAAAGGTAACCAAGTAGTGAGCCTGTATGTGCGACGACCATGCCATCTGCAAGGTTATTTTTAATTTGCTTTTTAAAACAGTGATAAAATTGTTTAGGCAATATACCTTGTGATAATTCAGCACTATTTGTTGAACATTCAATAATTTGCATTTTGTTACCAACAGAATAGGCTTGGCGTACACGCTCCAATAGCTTCTGATAATTTTTCCGTTCATCTCGGTAATAAGATACTAATATGTCACGAGTTTGCGTTGTATCGACTGTCTTATGTTCTAATCCATAAATGCAGTAAATTCTTCCTGAGGGTCTGTAAATATCAATAATTTTTTGTTGTTGACTTAAATATAAACAAGGAACATCAATAAATACTGAGTCTGAGCGCTCTACACCATATAGGCAGGTAGTTATATCGTCCAATGTTAAACGGATCCCAAATATTTTACTGACACACCTCAAAGCAGATATAATATCAGCAGTAGAACTAGACATACCTACACCAATCGTAATATTACTAGTAAAATCCCAGTGACCCGTCAGTTGTTTCATCGCGATCTTTTCAAAAAATATCGATAATGACTTTGCAACTTTTTCTTTTTCTAGTTTGGCAAGATTGCATGCCTTATCAGGGATAAATTGTGCATAAGTTGAGTTATTTGATAATGCTGAAATAACAGATATTTCTATATTATCCTTATTAAAAAATGGGCCTTGATACAGTTCTCCTAATGTACCGCAACACTTTGCTATGTAATAGGGCGATTCCATTTTTTTTTCCTTTGTCATATTCAATATTTTCAATGCTAGGTGTTCTTATATTGAAAAATAATTTCTCTATTATTGATTTATAACAGTTATAGATATGTTAATTAATATCTGTAACTACTCCTGATACAATTAAGAGTATCAGGTCAATAAATGTTCATTATTAAATTTATTGGTTATTGGGTTATGAAAAATTTCTGATTGAACACTTTTATTAATTTTTCATTCGATCGTCGTGTAGTGTTGCTGACATGTGGATTTTCTACAAATTGTTGGGAGGCCTTTAGATGATGTTAAGAAAATGTTCTTTTAGAAAAAATAGCTAGTAATCATATTTTATCTAAAAGGTAAATGAGATTTTTATCGTGGCCAAGCAAATTTTAAGGTAGGGAATTTAATTTGAGGTGCCTTTTTTAGGGGAAAGTAAAAACTAAAAAAGGTAATCATCCCATTATGAGTGTCCGAAAAGGATTGTTTTTTCTATAAAAATAAAAATCATTTCTATTTATAATTTAAATATATATTAATTTTTTCAACTCTAAATAGACTATTTTTTTTCTATGAATTTAAATTTAATTTCATATTATGTATTTATTACATTAAAACCCTTTCAGTTTAATTTTAAAATCAGAATTTAAATCTATTTAGATTAAGATAACTGGTATTTTAATCTTCTTGATTGGTTTTTGTTCTTTTTACTCTTATTTTGAGTTTAATGCAGCTCCTTTCTGTATTGTTTGCTTTTATCTTATTGATAATAAATAATTTATTTTTATGGTGATTATTTTTGCAATGTAATAATTATGACTGTTTACTATTTTTGGCATTTTATGCTGTTTTGGTATGAACATGTCAGTCATGGCGACTTTTAATACTATTGGGTTATTCTTTATTCGACTTTTTTTTCTTTAAAAAATATTTGAGGTTTGTGTTTTAACATATTGATATTATTGTCTATTATTGTTTTTGTTTTGATTTTTTATTAAATTTCACTTTTTCTTTTCGTATGTTTTTTACTCATTTGACGTTAGTTTTTGGGTTAGGTAAATTACGCTCATCCAGAGTATTTTAGGTGTGACATGTGTTGAGCTTTTTTGATGCATTGAACTTTTTTCGAATTTATTTGCGTTATTTTATGCTGTCGATCTCATCGTGATTAATTCTATGAGATAAACGTAAATTCAGTAGCTAAATTAAGCTTTAGAGACTAATAGGTGTGTTAGAGAATATAGAGTTAAATCAAAAATTACTTATTGATGATAAGAAGATTTTTACCATAGAAATTGGAAAGGAAATCAAAAGATTAAGAAGGCGTAGAGGGCTAACTGGACAAGAATTAGCAGATTATCTTGGTGTTTCTCAGCAGCAATTATCTCGTTATGAATGTGGTATTTGTGCAATTAAATTAGATTATTTAATGGTTCTTTTACATTATTTGGAAGTATCAGTTGATGCTTTCTTTAAAAATGTTCTTGTGAATGTTTTTGAAGAAAATAATGAGATTGGCTTCCGTTATTATAATATTTTTTTCCTCTTGATGATGACTTGAAATATCAAGGGTTAAATAATGGGATTTTTTCTTAAGAGTATTTTTTAAATTTTAATGTGTTTATTTTTTACTGAAAACCTTAGTAAAGGTTTGTTGTATTATTTCAATTAAGGAACTTAATTTAATGAAAAAAATTATTTTAGCGACATTAATTTCTGGCGCAATGAGTGCTTCTGCTATGGCTGTAGATGCGGGTAAAGGTACAGTAACTTTTACTGGATCTATTATTGAAGCACCTTGTTCAATTGCACCTGGTGATGAAAGTCAAACAATTGATTTAGGACAAGTGTCTAATGTGACTTTACAAACTGGTGGAATGTCTTCTGCTCAACCTTTTGAAATTCATTTACAAGGTTGCACATTGAATGCCGAATATAAAGATAAAGATGGTGTGACACAAAAATATAACAATATGGTTGAAGTGAAATTTGAAGGTACTGAATGGGTTAATAATGGTAGCAATACTGGATTGATCCAAATTACTGGTGATGCATCTGGTGCGGGTGTTGTTCTGATGAATAAATCAGGTGCAAAAATTAATATTAATGATTCAACTATTGAGCGTGCTTATACCTCTGGAAGCAATACATTAAGTTTTCAAGCGGCTTTGCAAGGCTTGTCTGATGCGACTGTAGTACCTGGTAGCTTCCAAGCTGTCACCAACTTTACTTTGGCATATAACTAATCGTAATTAGTATTGTTAATGATGTATTTCCCCTAACACTTTAATTTGTTAGGGGATTTATTGAGAGAGAAGGATGCCATATATGAAAGCTATCTTTGTCAGCGTACTGTTATTTGTTAGTCAATTTTCCATTTCATCGAGTGTACAGGCGCAATCTCCATTATGGGGAAGCGTTAATATGAATGGCAGTATTGTTGATTCAGCATGTGCGATTGATATTGGCTCTTATGAACAGGTTGTTGATATGGGCGTTTTACCTGTAGGAACAATACGTCAGCAAGGGCAAGGCCCCATTCACCCTTTTTCTATCATGTTAATTGACTGCACTTTAACGCCTTATATGGGATCGCCATGGCAAGCTTTTACTGTGACTTTCGATGGTCCAGCTTCTGGTGATTGGTTTACAGTCTCTGGAGATGCTCGTGGTGTGGCATTGTTATTACAAGATGCTGACGGACAGTTGATTTACCCTGGAAAAACGACTGAAAAACAAGCGATGACATCTGGAAATTTGGTATTGCGTTATGGATTGAGGTTAGTTTCTGATAATAACCCTCTACGCCCAGGGGAATATCAAAGTGCCCTGCGTTTTAAGCTCGATTATTACTAATTATAAAAATCACGTTTCTTTTTTTAGTTTGTATTTCGCCTGATTTGATTTTTAGGGATGTTATTTATGTCTTCATCACAACCTATATATTTTCGCTTAAGTAGTTTAGGGTTAGCCATTATTTTTTCAATGTATGGTTTATCGACTCCATTATGGGCTACTGAAACAATTGAATTCAATACAGAGGTATTGGATTTAGAAGATAAAAATAACATCGACTTAAAGCAGTTTTCTCGGGCTGGTTATATTATGCCAGGCACCTATTCTTTTACATTAAAGGTAAATGGCGAACAACTTTCTGAAGTATCAGTACCTTTTTATTCTCCTGAGGATGACCCTCAAGCAAGCCAAGCCTGCATATCCACGGAGATCGAGGAGCAGCTGGGATTAACTTCCTCGGCCAAAAAAGAGCTGACTTGGTGGCATGATGGGGAGTGCCTTGCACTACAGAGTTTACCGGGGATGCAGGTTAGTGGGGATTTAGCGACGTCATCATTGTATGTGAGTATTCCACAAGCTTACCTTGAGTATACTGCGCCTAACTGGGATCCGCCATCACGTTGGGATGAAGGAATTACCGCATTAATGTTGGACTATAACGTGAATGGTAATGCCACTAAATCTTATAGTAGTAATAGCGATAGCTATGCATTAAATGGAAATGGTGTCGTTGGCGTGAACCTAGGTGCTTGGCGCTTTCGTGCAGATTGGCAGGGGCGTTTAAATCATATTACAGGCTCAGGTGATGCAGTTAATAAGGATTTTGATTGGAATCGATTTTATGCCTATCGAGCGCTACCATCACTCGCTGCGAAATTAGTTCTGGGAGAAGATTATCTCGTTTCTAATATTTTTGATTCATTCCGTTTTATCGGGGCGAGTGTTCGTTCTGAATTGAATATGCTCCCGCCAAACTTGCGTGGTTATGCACCGGAAGTGACGGGAATTGCGAAAACGAATGCAACAGTGATAGTGAGTCAGCAAGGACGAGTATTGTATGAAACTCAGGTTGCGCCGGGGCCCTTTCGTATTCAAGATTTGAGTGATGCGGTTAGCGGTAAATTAGATGTTACAGTTGAAGAACAAGATGGTACAACTCAGTCTTTTCAAGTGGATACAGCGAATTTACCTTACTTAACACGCCCTGGACAAATTCAATATAAATTCGCATTAGGCCAACCAACAAATTACTTGCGTCACAGCGAGGGGGATTCCTTTGTGACTGGTGAGTTTTCGTGGGGGGTAAATAATGGATGGTCATTATTTGGTGGTAGTCTTAACAGTAAAAACTACAATGCGCTATCACTGGGTATTGGGCGCGATCTATTAGCATTTGGAGCCATATCTTTTGATATTACCCAATCCTTTGCGCGCTTACCGCACATGGGAAATTTAAATGGTGGTTCTTACCGTATAAATTACTCGAAACGTTTTGAGTCAATTGATAGCACGATTCAATTTGCGGGTTATCGTTTTTCAGAGCGTGATTTTATGTCGATGTCTGACTTCTTAAATACATTAAAAACAAGTCAGCGCTATGGAGGAAGTAAAGAGCTATATACGATATCACTGAATAAAAATTTTGGTGATTTAGGTATGTCGTTATATCTCAATTATAACCACCAAACATATTGGGATCAGCCAGATAATGATTATTACAGCATTATGCTATCGAAATATATCGATATTGGCCCAATAAAAAATGTCAGTATTAACTTATCGGCAAATCGAAGTATTTATAACGGTGTTAATGATGACAGCTTATATCTTTCAACCTCATTTCCATTAAATAATGGTGCGAATGTAGGCTATTCGCTGAGTAGTAGCCGTTACGATACTACTAATCGAGCGACATATTATGATCGTATTAATGATAGAACAACCTATCAACTAAGTGCAGGCAGTAGCAGAAAAGGTGGAACAGGGAGTGCGTTCGTTACCCATCAAGCTGATGTTGCACGCTTAGCGGCTAATGTGAGTTATATGCATAACCAATACAGCGCATTTGGTTTATCGGCCAGCGGTGGGATGACGCTAACCCCAGAAGGCGGTGGTTTGCATCGTCTCAATACGCTTGGTGGAACGCGCATGTTAGTTGATACGGATGGCGTCTCTGATGTACCAATCAAAGGGATCGGTGCACCAACCACGTCCAATATGTTTGGTAAAGCGGTTGTTGGTGATGTGAGTAGTTACTACCGTAACAAAGCCCAAATTGATTTGAATATGCTGCCAGACAATGTCGATGCACAGCAATCAGTTGTGCAGGCGACACTGACGGAGGGGGCTGTGGGTTATCGCCATTTTGCAGTGGTGTCAGGGCAGAAAGCAATGACGGTTCTACGGTTACCGGATGGTAGCCATCCACCATTTGGTGCTCAAATACAAAATAGTAAAGGACAAAATACAGGGATCGTTGGTGATGCGGGAAGTGCTTATATTAGCGGTATTAACCCTCAAAGTGTGATGACGGTGACTTGGGGAGAGGATAAAACGTGTCAGGTAACATTTCCTAATCAGTTTGGTTCATTACAGGATGTATTACTGCTGCCATGTGCACCAACAACGTAACCTGTCTCAATGATGACTGCAAAACAATAATATTATTTGCGAGCAAAGTGACCAAATAAACTCAAAAAATTGCATGCATATACAGCGTGTAGTTTAAGAGAAAACATAGAAATAAAAGGTAATATAACAATGCAATTAACGACTTCTTATCGTGCCGTGATCAGCCTGATCAGTTTGGCAATATTCAGTAGCTCTGCTTATTCAGCAGTATCAATGGATAGAACACGTATTATTTTTGACGGTGGACAAAAATCAATTTCACTGAATATTTCAAATAATAATAAACAGCTGCCCTATTTGGCTCAAGGATGGATTGAAAATAAAGAAGGGCAGAAAATTCAATCGCCATTAGTTGTATTACCGCCTGTACAGCGTTTAGAACCAGGTAAATCAAGCCAAATAAAAATTGAAGCGTTACCTGCGATCAATTCATTACCACAAGATCGTGAATCTTTATTTTATTTTAATTTACGGGAAGTACCACCTAAAAGTAATAAGCCTAATACATTGCAAATAGCCCTACAAACACGAGTTAAATTATTTTATCGACCGAAAGCGATAATACCAGAACAAAATAATGCGCCGTGGCAAGAGAAATTAACCTTAGATAAACAAGGTGAGCATTATATCGTGAAAAATCCAACGCCGTATTACGTCACGATTATTAATGCAACGACCAATGGTAAAGCCTCTGATGGAAAAGACTTTACACCTGTTATGGTGCCTCCGTTTGGACAAGATGATTTAGGCCTCAGCGTGAATCAACTCGGGAATAACCCTGTGCTGACTTATATCAATGATTATGGTGGCCGCCCTAATTTGACCTTCCGTTGTCAGGCGTCGAGTTGTCAGGTAGTACCAAATGATAAAAGCGAATAATTCAAATGAGCGCCTGACTAACGGGGCTCATACTGACTGGCAGTAAGGAGTGAAAATGAAAGGCTTGCAGAGAAAAATTTTTTTTCGATACGGCTTATTAACCATAGCGTTGAGCTGTATGGCTTTACCGAGTCAGGCACAGGACAGCAATCGCAGTATTTACCGCCCAGTTGATAACTGGAATGTTGATGGGCAGCATGGGATTGTTTATGTCAAAGGTTCATTAACTGAAAGTCCATGTCGTTTGGCTATGACTTCAAGCTATCAGTCGATAGACATGGGAAATATAGACATAGCGACTTTACAACATAATGGTAAGGGAGCACCGGTACCACTTCAGATTGAGTTAGTGGATTGCTTAGAAACCGCAACTCGACTTGAAAATGTCCAAACTGGAATGACAGCTTGGAGCTCATCTCAGCCAGCTGTGAAAATTCGATTTGTTGCGCCTTCGGTACCTTTTTACAACGATTTTGCTCGCGTAAGTGGTGTCAAAGGCTTGGGACTCGCGATTACGACACCAAGCGGAGTTTTATTACCCCTAGGGCAAGAAAGTGAGCCTCAGTTATTGCCTTCAGGACAAAGTAAGCTGACTTATTATGTGACTCCTGTTCGAACGGGACAGTTACAGCCGGGTGCATATTCAGCCTTAATTGCTTTTGAAATGCTGTATGACTAAGTAGGAATGCGACATGAATATAACAAAATGCCGCCTCCCTTCATGTCTAATGACTGGAAGTGCGAAAGGATTACTACTGGGAATATTGTGTTTATTTTCTAATTTCGTTATGGCGGAAATCTATACCCTGACCGTTAAAGTCACAGTAGTCGAAAAAACCTGTGATATCTATGGCAATCAAGGTCCTAATCAACCCATTACTGTCGAGATGGGCGACCTTATTATTAAAAATATTGATGGTAAACGATATAACACTGAGATCCCTTATATCTTAGAGTGTGGAAATTCAGCCGACAATCCCGCATTGAAATTGAAAATTAATGGAACGCAGATGGCAGGACAAGCAGCAAATGTGTTGAAGACATCAGTGGATAATTTGGGGTTAGCCTTAAAGGCGGATAGTAGCAATCTTAATATAGGCGCATGGCATAAGTTTAATTATAAAACTCGGCCTAGATTGAGCGTGACTCCAATTGCCAGTGGTACAGGAGGCATTAATGATGGAGAGATGACGGCTTCCGCCACTTTAAGTGTGGAGTATCAATAATGAGGCTAAAAACAATATTAAGGTTAAGTGTTTTTGTATCGGTAAGTTTGCTATTACCGATGGCACATGCTGTTGACGTCAATTTCACGGCGAATTTAATTCAAAACCCACCGTGTGATGTGTCTGGGCCTGAAGGTATGAATCAACCCATCAAAGTCCCATTCGGTGAAGTTGGTATTACTAAAATTAACGGAGTTAATTATCAAAAAGACTTTACGCTAACGCTAAGTTGCGGTGCAGGATTAGGGCAGTCGGTCGCTTTATATCTAGAGTACCGAGGCATGGTAGCGCCTTTCGACGATAAGGCATTACAAGCCAGTGTATCAGGACTTGGGATCCGTTTATATCACGAGGGGCAGGTTATTCCACCGAATACGGGAACCCCAATAAAAATGTCGAGTAATGGCAGCGCAGCTTTGCCATTATATGCGGTGCCTGTCAAAGATACTGACCCTTCAGTGACCTTGTTTGAAGGGGAGTTTACTGCAACAGCTAGCGTGGAGATGAATTATCCATGAATAGACTCAATGATAAGGTAACACGCTGGATATCAATAAGTGCAGGCCTATTACTTTGTAGTTGCTTGCCATTAACTGCTCAGGCGATGAACAGTAATGATATTCAGTACAGCGGAAAGTTGATTGCATTGCCATGCACAGTCGATCCTCTCTATGAAAATTTTGGGGTTGATTTTGGTGGCAATATTAATTCGAAGGATTTGCTAAATGGACAACGTCGTTATAGTAAGGAAGACATCCAATTTCATTTGACGGATTGTGATACTTCTTTGGGAAATAGTATTGCAGTGAAATTTAGCGGTGTTTCGACGACAGACAATGGATTATTGAATGTGGATGCGGTGAGTCAGGCAAGTGGGATAGCAATAGGTCTGGAAACTCCAAGTGGGGTAGCGCTGCCAATTAATAATACTCAAGTAGAGCCTATAATATCGATAAAAAAAGGGGATATGACTATTCGGCTGCGAGCATATGTGCAGGCGGTGGAAGGCGCAACGATAGAGAGCATTCAACCGGGGTTTTTTACAGCGACGCTGACTTATATTTTGGTATACCAATAAGCGTAAAAACACTTACTTTATTATTTTTTTGATAAACTTCATAACATAAAATATAGCATGAATAGAATATTAACACTTATCAAAAATATAAATAAAAAAATATTTTTATTTATATTATTGCCTTTTTACAGTAGCGCCGATACTGTTATAAGTAATTCAGTGATTGGTTATTATAAATTTCCTCAAGCACCAGTATATACACGTTATACTGGGCTTTTACCTCTACCTAATGGTGAAAAAGGCATTGTTGTTAAAGGATGTACGAGCTGGACAAATGGTAGATGTGACCCTTCCGATGTTTGGGGGGCTGGTTTTTTTATGCCGGGAGGAGGTGTGTTCAATATATCATTAAACAGACCCGTAAGCCCAGGAGGAAATGATAGTAGTAATAAATGTTACTTTAGGGGAGCATGGCATTTATCGTTATCTGCAAATAGTCTCAGTGGTCGTCTTGATCGTTCTGAGATGTTAAGTGGAATGAATGAAACGGTCTCTAATGGTGTTTGGTCTTCATGGCCTTCGACGGTTGTAACCTCACCTCTGATTATCAATAAACGTTGTAGCGATATAACACCTGAGTGGATTTCAAAATCAGGGACTCAACTGGCGATTCCTGCTAGTAGTATACCCGTATATGCAAATGTATACGCAGCGCGCACCTATGCTGGTGCGATGGGACCCCCTAGTGGTGTAATAGGTGTTGGTGCTCCTTTTCTACTACTAAGGTATAGTACTTGGTTTCAGTACACTAGTTTGATTTGTACATCAGAGGCGATCAGTGACTCTACATGTATTCAAGGTTATCAAAGTAATGCTGATATGGGACTCGTCAATCAAAGACCTCCTGTTATACCTAAAGAATGTTTAGTTAATGGTAATAATATTATTGAAATAGGGACTGTTAGCAAAAGCGATTATACTGGAGCTAGTGGTAAAGTAGATATGAGTGTAAGGTGTAGTGGTGATGCAACAGTAGTAATGCGATTGGTTAATGAAAAATTAAGTAATAATGGTATTGATATAAAAATGTCTATAAATAACCAAGGCACTGAGCAAAGAATTCCACTGGAAGGTAATCAGGTTATTCCATTTTTTATCAATGCTGAAGTTATGTCTATTTCTGCATCAACAGTTCCAGGGAAATATGAGATGAATAATATTCTCGTTGTTTCTTATTACTAAATAATATAACTATGATTTTTTAGTGTGTTATTCCAATCTGAAAATTTCATGATAGTTTTATGTGGAAATAGAACTATTTTAGTTAACTAAGATGATAAGCTCTATTTTTAATAAAGGCTGTAAATACAGCGTGAGTTTATAAAGGTATAACTCAGAATAGGCTGTTTACATTGAGTGGATAGCCTTCTGAGCTGACTTTAATCATCAGTGATATTATAGGGGAATTTATTGATAATTTGTCATTACAATGAAATGACGGTAAATCAATAGAAGATTATGATAACGTCAAGTTGATAAATAAGGTAGGCCAGAGATATTTTGAAAAATAATATCTAAATAAGAATATAACCGGAATTTAATCTATCCTGAGTTACAAAAGCATGCTCTCTGAGCGCTAGTCAAATGTAAAAATATCGGTTAAGTTGACTAATAAGATAACGAGTCACTATTAACAGATCAATGATGACATTAATTAAATTGCCCGAAAAAGCAGGCTTTGCTCTGCGTCATGCGCCGCCGGAACAACAGCGTGCTTTTCTTGCTGTGATTGAACATTGGCCCAGTAATGTGGGGCAAAGTACCCAAGCCTATTCCTCACTTTCATTCGCCAGTAACGAGCGCCATTAGGTTTAACGAGAAGGTAAAACCCACGCGCATCAGAGAGCTTATACTCTTTGTCTTTAGATTTGGCAGTCTGTATCTGCTGGGCGCTGAGTGCTTTAATAAGGGAGCTAAATTACATTAAACACGCTGAGTTCCCAAAAAAGCTACTAACAGATATTTAATTTAGATTGAGTTTGATGAAGTCAACTAAGTGATAATACAAGGTAATTCAGTGAATATAAGGGGAGTTTACTTGAGGAGACCACTGTAGAAGTGAAAGTGGTGCCGGACTCGGAATCGACTTTTCATTATAACTATTTGTATTTAAATTTATTAATTGAATTTGATTTTATTTATACCCTCTTTTGTACCCTCGGTCCGTTTGGTGGGTTTTGTTGAGCACGGTTGGGGCGATAGAGCGCAGCAAATAGATTGGTTTTTTGCACAGATGACAGGTGTAATTATAACGTATTCGAATCCTTTTTAAGGATACATTTAATGGGGATCGTGTTCATGTTAATTGTTTCTAGTATGAATCATGGTATTGCCAATTTGACATGTTTAATGATGTCTTATTGTGTTATTTTTGTTTAATTCCTCAATGCCTAATTCAGTTAAGATCCAACGGTTTGATATGTGCCATTGAATCAAGTCTTTTTTCTCCAGCGAATCGAACGTCCTTTTGTTACAGAGTGAGCCATAATTGAGTTTCACATTACTCAAGGTTTTTAGTTGCCGTTTTGATAGCTTCATCGCGTTCACCGTAAGATCCGATTATTTAACGTGTAGTGTGGCTATAGTCGTTCGCGTCCAGCAAAATGAGCATGCATTTGTTCTGTCAGTACCCACAACGCTTTATTGAGCTTAATATCCCCATCAATCCCATTCACTGAACGCGTGCGAGCGCGTTTACCTTTCGCATTTCTGCCTGATAATCCCCCTTTAATTAAATTTTCTTGCAAACGTTGGTACACCGTCCAAAGATCGTCCTTCTTATCTTCTACACGGCGTGGCTGTAATACTTGCGCTTCGGTGATCGGCTGATGCGCTTCACCATAACGATATGTGAGAGCAGATTGAGCAAAGATGTGTTGTGCGGGTGGCGGTAATATCAAGCTTTGCATTTCTTCGCGTTTATCTGCGATGGCATCGAAGGTGCCTAATACTTCATAAGCCCCTTCAATGACTTTATTCACCACATCGCCCTTGTGCGGTACTCTCACTTCACCAAACGTGTCACCGCAAACGAGGCCATTACAGCAAATGGCTCTAAAGAAGCCGGGTAACATTTGATAGCTACTTGAGCCATCATGGCTATTAAGTAAGATGATTTCCGGCACTTGGCTACCTGTAATTTGATCATGGCGTCTGAGGCGCAACAGATGCTTGGTATGATCACGACGGCTTTCATCTCGCACACGAGTTTGACAAGCAAAGAACGGGTAAAAGCCTTCTTTTTGCAGGCTGTCCAACAAGGTAATGGTGGGAATGTAAGTATACTTTTCACTGCGAGAGTCATGTTTGTCTTCAGAAAAAACACTCGGTACAGTACGAAACAATTCTTCAATCGTTAATGGGCGGTCGCGACGGATACTATTTGCCGCACCAAAGCGGGACGCTAAGCGAGCCATAATGAATTTCCTTTAAAATAAAGTAGATAGATAAGAAGTCGGCTTAAATAAGGGCGAGGTTAATCGATTAAATGGAAAATAGCGGAACGTTCAGGATGTTGCGCCGCATAATCACGCAATTGATAAAAGCGATCGACGAGGGTGTCACTTTCCGTTTGAAAGGACCATAAACTGTACATCATCAAACATACAGCAATCCCTGCCGCTTCACAGCTAACGTTCGCTTCATTGCCGTTATGCGGATTGAATAGCGTAAGCTCCTCTTGATTCAAATCGGGATAAACAAAAGCGCCGCCATTAGATAAAGTGCAATATTCCCAATACCCGCCGTGGTAGTCCTCACAAAATTGGCCCATGGTGCTAAAAATGACCACTTCAAAGGTTGAAAAGCCTTTAACGTTGCCAAAATGAGTTTGCCAGAAATCCGTGCGCTGGTGGTTGGGAACCGATGTGACTGCGATTGTGTCAGTATTCATAAAAATAACCTTGATATTAGTGATATTGAAGGGAATAAAAAACGGCAGACTCGCTCGCCTGCCGTATGTCTATTGGATAGAATGTAAATCGAAGGGGCTAGTGTGCTTTAAAGAAGGTATTCAGCAGTTTATCCAGTGCACCACCAAGTAAATCAGCACAGGCCAATATTGTGCCTAACCGTGCTGCCTGTATTTCTGCATCGGAATACTGCCCCGTTTGAGCCATTTTTTCGGCAATGGTTTGTTGTGCATATTTTGTCGCGTAGACTAGTGATACAACACTGGCAGTAGTTGCCATGAGTTTTAAAATTGACATGTTTTTCCTTAATGAAAAAAGCCAACCGTGAGGCTGGCTTAATGTGGATAAATGATTAACGACACGTTATTGTGGACCTGACCAACCGTCACTCTTTAAGCTCAAGAAGGAATCACATCGTGCTTCTCCCACTTTACAAATGCTGGTGGCAACAGACTTCGGGGGCCATTTTTGATTGCCTTCATACTCCAATCCGTTATTATCGACACAAGCAATTTTTAGCCAATTAGCCGCTGCACCTCGATTGTAATAAACGCTGCTGATGCAGGTCATGGCGGTGGGGGCGGGTTTGTCTTTGGTTTGTTGATAAGAGCCATAAGGGTAAAGCTCACCGTGTGGATAAATGGGGTAGTAAGGGCGATTGGATTTATCATTTAGCGCCTTTAACGTTTTGCCATAAGCTGGCGTGAGGTAGTAGGTGTAACGGTCAGGTTGAATTTCCCCGCGTAACGTGACGGCTTGTGCGGCCGTACTGACGGCGAGTGTCAGCAACAGGCTGGATAATAGAGGATATTTTAGTTTATTTATCACGGAAGTAACTCCTTTTAGAATATATTGGAATGAGATTGTTAATAAAGCAACGATTGACCCAGGAATGAAGATTACATATGGTCAACACAGTCTTGATAATCGGTATCGGCGAGTGCCTCAGCGAGACCTTTTGCTGAAAAGGGCTGGGAATCAATTTGTAAAGACGTAAATTGTAAAGTGTCGGTGTCTTTCGTTTGCTTAAGGGCATGGAATAAGGCTTTATCCGGTCCAACGGTATCTTCAAATGCGCTAGGAAAAAAATCGTACGCGGTATCGTTGATACGCAGTTGCATGCCTTGGACGAAATAATCAGAGCCCACGGGCTCCGTGAAATCCGGCGCTTTCAGTTGGATGCGAAACGCTTTATTCGTGCAGGTTAACGTGAGCGTCTCACCGTTGTCATTTTGTGTGTTCAGCTCCCATGCCATCGCGGTACTGCCATACCAATCGCCCCACTCTTCGTCTAAAATCAGACTGTGAGCAGCAGGCGATAAGAAAAGCAAGGTACTGGTGATAAAGGGCACTCCCCACTTAAGCGCGGAAAGGCGTGTTTTTAATCGATGCGTCATCGTGTCTCCTTGATGATTAAGTTTGATGGGGATGCAATATCCCCTTGATGTATTGAAAGTGGGGTAAGGCCTGTATAAAAGCGCGCTCAGTCATACGTTGTAACAAGGCAGTATCGGGCTTAAAGTGCCGAGCACTGAGCCCCACATCACGCAGGTGTAACAACTCAACCGCATGAATAAGGCCATTCATCACGCCGCAGACATACCAATGCCCATTAAAATAGGTGAGCTTATACGGTGCGACCCAATGAGTGGTTTTTCCCCCAATCTCATAATGAATAAACCGGTTATCCAAAATAGCTTGCGTGATTAAAGCAAAACCGCCATATACCGACGGTAAGGCTTTAGGCGGTGCGTGATAGACCACATACGGGGAGCCTTGCGCGTGCCGACTCAGTAATAACGACAGCAATTTGCGGTCAAGCACCGGAAAAAGCGGTGTAATATCCGTAATCTGGGCAAACTGCAAAATATCACTGTCGGTGCGTAAGGCAGATTGCCCACCCGCAAGGCGATAGCCTTCCTCCTGTTGTTCAATGTCCAAATAGACCAAACGTTCATGAAAATCCCGCTGTATGGTACGCAGGGACACATTAAATTCAGCCGCTAATACTCGGGGTGATAACGTTTCTCCTTTAAATAAATGGGTCAGGATATACGCCAGCCTGTCACTGATCATGTAAAACTGATCCACTAACGATCATAGAAAACTGAGCCACTTGGTATTATCCGTACATTTTTGTACGGGGAATTTATGATTACCAAGGAGATATTTGTGGATATTCATGTTC
>NZ_JAWUEH010000020.1:0-68793 GCF_033550225.1 Providencia sp. 2023EL-00965
TGGTGTGGTTTTGGCAACAAGATTATAACCTTAACCGAACCCATGAAAGTTTAAATCACCTCCCACCGGAGGTATATCGTAAACAGTTAGAAAATTCTAGTTTGGTGTGTCTCAATTAATGGGAAGTGGATAGTGTGACATTAGTTCGTCGATCTTCATAGCATGTTCAGTTAGATGCTCCGGTGCTAAATGAGCATACCTTCTCACCATTTCTATTGATCACCATCCTCCCATTTCTCGAAGTGCAGATAATGAAACTCCGGACTGAGCAAGCCAACTCGCTCAAGTATGCTTTAAGTCATGAAATCAAAAGTTTTCAATACCTTTTTAGTGATATTATTGGCGGATAATCAAAAGGCAGCAACTAATCTAAATATTTCAAGCGTGGATTTTATCAATGTTACAGCTTCTTTCTTTATAAGCTATCGCAAGCATACAGCATCAAAAGTGGCAGAAGGGTAAATCCAAAGCAGGCCGTAAAAACCTAAAAATTAATACGAAATGAACAATGTACGATATTCAACTGTAAAAAATTGTATTTGTTAATGTTTAGTAAAAAGGCCTATGTTTCAATATTGTTTAACGTAACGATGCAATCACTGGATGACATATGAAAAATTATAGCTTAGTAGCCACTGGTATATTATCAGTATCTTTTTTATTTGGTGCTTCAATGGCGAATGCAAAAAGTCCAATAGAGCAGTGTTATGAGTCAACCGAAGGGCAAGCAAGAACAGCTGTTCAATCATGTTTAAATGGTATGCTTAATGATTCAGAAAAATTATTAAATGAAGCATACGTAAAAAATAAAGCTGAGTTAGAAAGTGTTGATTCTGTATTAACTAAACAGGCACTGAAATCTTTGGAAGACTCAAAAAAAAGTTTTCAAAAATTCAGAGAAGAAGAGTGTCAGCGGCGTTCAGATGCAATGATGGGGGGCTCTGGTTCTGGTGATGAATTATTGTCTTGTAAGATAGAGATTAACAACTGGCAAGCCAAAAACTTGAGATTGTAATTTAAATTCCAACCTTCCGGAGTTTTGGTGCGTTTACATATTCTAAATAATGGAATAACTGATATCTGGGATCATAATGTGAAGTAAAGCAATCAAACGTCATCATAAAAGCGGCTTGAATCTAAAAGAAGCCAGTACAACATTGCAGGCGTAGCAGATAAAAAGGCTATCGGTATTTGTTACCGAACGCCTGCGTTATGTGGTTGCTGAATGCGTTCAAATTATCGGAAGGTGTTTGGTATGAGCATTAAAGAGGTGATGGATAAATAAAGGGTTACTGATACTGAATTACAACGAAAGAGAGTGGGTGGTTCAGAATATTGCTAACGAATGGTCCAACTTTATGTGATCCTTCACCGATGGTTTTTTATTGCCTGAAATCTGCATCTATCCTAACATTTATGTACTTAATTAAAATATGGTGATGCATGAAAAAGGGAATAGTGGTTTTACTTTTAGGTTTAGTTTCGTTTGGTTCACTAGCTGACTCAGCAAACACAAGCACTGGCGTCAGTGAGAGACCTGAAATTACAGAAGATGATGTGGTTCCAGACATGGCAGCCAACATTAATCGTTTTAAATCGCTTATCTGTGATGATATTAAAGAAGGCGTTAGAAATCGAAGCTGTAAAAGTATGGTTGATAATGTTGCAGCGATAGCATACTCACAAGGAGAAGCCAGCATGGGATGTAAGTTAAAAGCTGACGATCCTGAGTTTAAGAAAGTACCAAAGATGGATGAATTTTGTGATAAAGCGCAAAATCTAATCAGTAACTTAAGCCCTAATGACTAACCTGCTCTGGCAGGTTTTTTGTTTGTTTCGATTTGCACTCCCGCTAAGCGAATATTACCGAAACAAATTAGTGAGATGAAAAATATTTCGCTGCATAGAAAACTTTAATGTATCAGTTTTCATGTCGGGTGATGATAACGAGTAACGTCAGCAAAAAGATATTAACCAGAACCAAATTAAAGCTTGTTCCTCTAAACTAGATAACGGTTTTTTTACCTAAAATTCTTACTCACTAAGTGACTTCTTATCACTAGATAGCGCATCGATAACGTCCTACTACTTCAGCATGCTGTGCATAATAGATGATATAGTAGGGTTTTATTCAAAAGGCATTTAAACTGATGTTCAGTGTATGAGCTGTAATATCGCTTAATCCAATTAAGGAGTAAATATGTTAAAAGTGATTGCTGAGGATTTTATCAAGACAGAAGCGATAGATACTGTCTTGCCACTTTATAGGGAACTTGTTGCTTTAACTAAAAAGGAACCATTATGTATCTCATATGATTTGTATATTGATGAGAAAGACCCTGGGCATTTTATCTTTATTGAAGAGTGGCCAGATAGAGCCGCATTAGATAAACACTGCGCTTCGGAGCATTTTCAGCGGCTGGTACCTATGATTAATCAACACAAAAAGTCTGAACCAAAGTTTATATTGATGGATACTACTGTTAGTTGACAGCCATATCCATCACAGTGGAATTAACTGAATGGTTTTTTTAGCTTCTGTTTCGTACTGATAAATCGCCACACTTCAGGTGAATACAAAATAAGCGCAACTAAGAAAAATCCAAGAATGCAAAATGTGTTGAATCCACTAAATAAGACAATAATACCTGCAACAATCATGAGCATGGTACGCCATTTAAAGATAGATAAAATATCTGCAATAGCAGAAAAAAATGATTCTAGAAGTTCGAACATACAATTCCCTTTTTTAGAAGGGTAATGATACAAGATTAAGTGAAATTTTAATAGTCATCAGTTAATGAGAGGTACTTTTATCTCTGTATTTTATTAATTTCCTTATCAAATTTAAAACAGTAAGTATTCCATAATAAGAAAATATTCTTAGCCACTTGAAAAGGCTGTTAGTGAAACAAGAGAATAATAATGTGGCTTTTATCACTCCAAATGCAGGTATCTATGTTCGTACTGATATTGCAAGTGTCGCCAAAGAGTATCCTGCTTTATGGTTAGTTGTGCTATTGAGTAGAGAGGGCCGGCATATAACAGTTTCTATAAAGAATGGGCAATAGCGAATATACAGTCCTAATTTGATATACACTCTTTATGTTCTAAAGCCTATGCAAAAGCTTGCTTACTAGAATATGGTTTAATATTTATGTAAGCGTTAAAGATAGAGCACATAACTATTGATTATTTAGAAGACTCCATTTATGTTGAAGTTAAAACTGAACCAAGGAGCTAAAAATGAAAGATCCTCATAATATTGCAGAATGGGCGAAAGTTAGAGAAACCTCAATTGAAATTGCTCAGGCTATCTTTGAACTGGCAAATAATGATGAAGTTTTGGCGGAACAGATATGGGAAGAAGGATCTGATGAAGTTTTGCCATTAGCTTTTTCAAAAACAAAGGCAGATAGATTGTTTTGGGGAGAAGAAACGATCGAGCGGCAGAATGTTTGAATGATATTGTTTGCCCCGCATACAAGTATGTAGGGCATTTTCAATTATTGATTGGTTGTTTTTGAGTTTCTATACCATAAAATAAAATGTAGTAATCCCATTGCCCCGTGACCAATAATATAAGCTTCGATTAAGCCTGTTAGCGTTTTATGAATATTTTTGGCTTCATTGGCAAATGTTGAGTCTTGTAGCCATAGAATAAACCAAGTGATCCCTGATAAAACAACTAATGCTAAAGCACCTAAACCTAATCCTTGTATGGAGGTTGCTAGCCCTTTTGGTGAGCTATCGGGTAATTTAAACTTGATAAGTATTTTGATATCATCATTTATCTGGGAAAACTCTCCCCATAAATAAGGGAAATAGTAACGTAATCCACGGTTAGATAAACAGATGGTAATTAAAAATGCAGTAAAAAAAAGTAAACTAATTCCCACGATAATATGTAGCCAAGTAAAATAAAATATGTAGCCACTCGTTGGGATATAACCTGTATTTGAAACATCCATCCAATTACTAATAATGATTTGCGTTATCACTAATAAAAGGATGAGCATATGCAATATTCTGACTGTGTGTGTTTGATACAGGCCAAAGAATTTCCAAACTGATTTTAGTGGACACATAATGACTCTCGATTAACAATAAAATTTTTATCTTTGTAGTCTTTTTCATATAAACAATCAATGAATTTATTATGATGATAAAAATAAGAACAAATAAGTCAATTAAGAATGATAGCTATAATCATTTGCCATTATAACTAACTCGCTATAATTTATAATAGCGAGTTAAATCAAAAAATCATGGATAGGGTGTTTGTTATGTAAATTCTAATTTAAATATATTCTTCATCCATAAGTTTATATTTTTCTCTTTGAATTTGCATATAGCAAAAGTTGGCTCGGTGCTCACACCATATTTGATTGCGATAAATGCGTGAGAGTCGATTAGCTTGTGACCACGCCTTTGAAGCTTCAAAGTATTTACCTGAACGTTCTAAACGAATAGCATCTCGAGCAGCACGATAGTAAAGTGGGCCGTCATTGTTTTGAGTTAACATATAGTCTCCAATATTACAGATAGAGATACTCACCTATTTTAAATTGTGGCGTTAAGGTAGAAAAATTCACGCCTACATGTGCTTAGCGATTTGTTCGCTTGCTACTTAGTAGTACCTCGAATTATGTATAGTTCGATGTAAAAAGAATTTATTGGTTATTTAGTAATGTTTTCGCAATAGAGATAATTTCAGGTAAATTTTCTACCGAAACTTGCCCTAATTTTTTAGCATTAAATTGATTTAAAATTCCAACGGCTTCATTACGCAAGCCATTTTTAGCAAGTTGTAATATTAATTGTTCTGCTTGTGAAAATAATATTTGAGGATCTGTTTTTTTAGGTTGATTCGCTGTGATTTTTTTCGATTCGATAAGTGAAAGGGCATATTCACAACGTTCGGCAATGCCATTTAAATTTGTCCAATTTGCGAGTACTTCGATACATAAATTATGCACTGCCATATTCGGTAATAGAGTAACAGGCTCTAAATTGGCTAATGTCATATACAATGCATTTATTTGGGGGAGTTGCTCAATATTGTCTCCTTGAATAGCGGCTATTATTTTTTCCATATGTTGCTGGCTAATTTGTTCAAAATCACCTTTAAATAATACTGCCAGTGCAACAATTTGTTTAAGATCTAATGAATCTATATCGATATTTGCTGATATGTTGACTTGGTTTTCTATAACAGATTGTTTTTTCTGCATATTAAAATCAATCATTGATTCGAGGTTATGAGCAGGTGCGGAGTGTTGGGACTGTAAAAGTGTGATCAGCTGACGTAATGCGAGCGTATTTTCTTTGATAGCTTGTTTGAGCTCCATGACAATCTCCTATTACTATATAAGTTGTATCTATGGAGGCAATAATACAATAAAAATAGTAAATGTAAACTATAAATGTAGTAATTGTTTTGTTTTATACTTATCTAATTGTTTTAGGAAAGGAAACTGAGCAGGAGCACCTTGTTTCCTTACCTATTACCCGCAAGGAAACAAGAAGTAATGAGAAGAGCGTTATCTTTTACGGCGATAAATTCGATGTTCAACCATAACGCCAATCAGTGATATTTGATAGTCGTGGCTATTGAGTGTTGGATAATCAGGGTTTAGTGGAACAAGCTCAAACTCGCCTGTGCCAATGCCTGTTGGACGATACTTCTTGAATGTACCTTGGTTGCCACCGTTTTTAGCAAAAACAAATTCGCCTGGATTAGGCCATATCTCAGTATCAATGACCACAATATCGCCTTCTTTAAACTCAGGTGTCATGCTGTCACCTTCAACCCGTAAAGCAAATGCATTCGCACTAATATCATCATCAACTAATATATATTCAAAATTTCCTTCGTAGTCCGTTATTGGATTTGCATCCTTGAATAGCCCAGCTTGTACGTAGCTAAGAAGTGGGACACGACGGGAGTTGACTTCGGACATAGGCATGATGCTTTTACCGTTTAGTAACCACTCCGGATGAGATTGAAGTGCCTTTGCGATTTCGATGATGTTTCTAGGTTTCTTTGTTCGACCATTTTCAATCGACTCAACTGATTGCTGGCTAATACCCGCGCGTTCAGCGAGTTCTGTTTGTGTTAGGTTTAATTCTTGCCGGCGTTGCCGGATCCTACTAGCCAAAGACATAGGGTAACCCTCGTTAAAATAATGAAAATTCTCTTACTACTCATAATACAATTTTTATTGTATTTGACAAACAAATATCATGGTAGTTAAATACAATAAATATTGTTAAAACGATTTGTTCGAAAAATGACCTTAAATTGGCAAGTAGCGGGTTGTTAAAGATGAGTGATGCAGAGAGGCCCTTTAAATGATGAATAGAAATATACAGCAAATTTTATCCTACTGGGGAGGTTGGTCGTGTGGGGAACATTATGCTTCGATAGGCTGGTCATCTGTTGCGGCGGGTTTTCGTGATTTAGTGTCATATACAAAAAGCAATAGGCCAATGTGTAGTGATGAAGATGGTTTGGTCATTGATTTATGCGTCGCTAAATTAGGTTTGGTCGGTATGGAAAGGGAGCGTAGCTATATTGAAGACTTTTATGTTAAAGGGCATTCAAAGAGAGCAATTGGACGTAAATATAAAATTCGCGAAGGTGAAATCCGCGAAAGGATCCAAATCGCAGAAAGTTTTATTTTAGGTTGCCTAGAAACATTAAATATTCAACTAGATATTGATGTTATCTGCAAACAACCATTATCACAATCAGACAAACTAGTGCGCGCGCAAAAATGGCGTTAATCTGCTAGAACTGAAATTAATATGATAAATATAAAGCTCCTTGATAAGGGGCTTTTTTCGTATTGCAAGCGCGCGTTTTACTAATAGAAAGGTAACCGCTAATTGAGCCCCGTTTTTATTATCTAAAAAAGAGGTTGGTGCGCGCGCAAAAATGGCGTTAATCTGCTAAAACTGAAATTAATATGATAAATATAAAGCTCCTTTGATAAGGGGCTTTTTTCGTATTGGAAGCGCGCGTTTTACTAATAGAAAGGTAACCGCTAATTGAGTCTAGTTTTTATTATCTAAAAAAGAGGTTGGTGAGCGCGCAAAAATGGCGTTAATCTGCTAAAACTGAAATTAATATGATAAATATAAAGCTCCTTTGAAAAGGGGCTTTTTTCGTATTGCAAGCGCGCGTTTTACTAATAGAAAGGTAACCGCTAATTGAACGCCATTTTTATTATCTAAAAAAGAGATTGGTGCGCGCGCAAAAATGGCGTTAATCTGCTAAAACTGAAATTAATATGATAAATATAAAGCTCCTTTGATAAGGGGCTTTTTTCGTATTGGATGCGCGCTTTTCACTAATAGAAAGATAACCGCTAATTGAGTCCCGTTTCTATTATCTAAAAAAGAGATTGGTGCGCGCGCAAAAATGGCGTTAATCTGTTAAAACTGAAATTTATTAATAACATTTAAATATGTTATGTATATCTTATTTAATATCGACTAAATGAAAGTCATTGATAAAAATTGATGGTTCATCAGGAGATTATTGTATTGGTAACAATCACTGAAAATCTAGATTAAATTTATCAAAGAGTTAGATTAGTCAAACTTATATGCAAAATAATATTTTAAAGTGAATGTATGTATGCCTGATAAATATGAGTGGTGGGAATCTGTTTTTCGATGGCTACAATCCTATTTACCTTTTATTGGTGGTTTTGCTTTTGCTGCATTAGTGGCTTATATCCGAGAGCGTCAACAAGGTATGTTATGGAAGCAATCTTTAGGTGAAGCACTAATGTGTGGTCTACTCAGTGTTGGGACTATCCGTTTTCTTGAATGGTGGTTAGCGCAGAGTGGCAATACAGAGGCTTGGGATTTGTTAGCTGAATTTTGTGGGGTTGTTGTGGGTTTTTTAGGAACGAAGAAACTCTATAGTCTTATTGAACTCATTATACAATTTATAAAAAAACGATTTGGAGTTTAATTATGAGTAAATTTTTATTGAGTCGACGTAGTGAAGAAAATCTACGTGGCGTGCATCCTGATTTAGTTAAAGTTGTGCGTCGTGCTTTAGAATTATCTAATATTGATTTTATGGTTATTGAAGGTAAACGTAATGAAGCTCGCCAAAGGCAGTTGTTTGCCAGTGGAAAAAGTAAAACCATGAACAGTCGTCATTTAACAGGACATGCTATTGATTGCGCTCCTATTGTTAACCGCGAAATACCGTGGGATGATTGGTCTAAATTTGCACAAGTTGCTGTGGCTATGAAAAAAGCGGCTGAAGAATTAAAGGTAGATATCGAATGGGGTGGTGATTGGGTTAATTTTAAAGATGGACCTCATTTTCAATTATCACACCAAGCTTATCCTGCATGATTTATGAAAAAACTATTTATGGCAAGTAGTCTTATATTGAGTTTTTGGTTATGGTGGGTAATTAATGATTATGAAAAACTAACGCAAAAATATACTTTATTAAATCATCAGTTATTAGTTCAGCAGTTTATATTTGATATTAATTTAAAACTTTCATCAAAGATTAATGACATTGCAAACCACAATCTTTTACAAAAAGAGGCCGCGATTATTTATTCTGAAAGGAATAAACAAATTATTAAAGAAACGTTTTTCTATAATGAGTGTGCTACTCAGCTTGTGCCTAGTGATGCTGCTAACCGGCTGCGCCAACACTCACAAAGAATATATTCAAATACCTCAAGTCAGTATCCCTGATTATTTATTCAATGATTGCTTACCGCCTATTATTCCAAGTGAACTCACTTGGGGAGAGTCATTATTACTTAATCAGACATTATTAACTGTTATCGAGTTATGTAATTTAGATAAAAAAGCGCTCAAGTTAATTGAACAACAGCGACAAACATTAAGTAATATCCAACTCCCAAATAAAAAGTAAATTGAGGGATTACCTAAAAGGCTATCTATTCACATGATGAGATAGGCGATTTCGTACGTCTGTGACTTGGCCATTATTGGAATGAAATATGACAACAAACACACTTTCAAGGCTTGATATCAGTAAGGTGCGACAAGTGATCGCAATGTTAACTCAACTTCCTGAAAAGCAAGTTATTGATGGTAGCACCTACACTGATACATCTGCATGGAGTCAATTTATTACGGTCACTCCGCTGACATCTGAACCTATTGGAATAGAGAACAAGTTTGATGCGGAAAATAACCGCGAAATTATCACGTCAACACGTGAAACCATGATTGCAATTAAAGCTTATGGGGAACGTTGTTATTTGCTTATCGAAGATTTATCTACGCAATTACAAACCTACATTGCTCAACAATTATTTAAAGCAATGGGGGGCGGGTTTGTGTGTGAATCGGCGATTAAACATTACCCAGAAGATCCAATAGAAGGAAAACCACAAACAACACAACTGAATTTAACACTTTCACATATTCATCGTATCGAATCATCACTTACTCATGGTGAATCGGTGATTATTACTACTCTAAAGGAATCAATATGAGTTTATCAATTAAAGAGATCATTAATGCACAAATTCTGCCACAGGCAGCGGCAGCACAACGCCGTGATCTGAGTATGGTGGCTATTTTTACTTCTGAGGTCGGTAATGCATTTACGGATGCCACATCACGTTATCTATTTGTTTCTAATGAGCAAGACGTCGCTAATTTGTTTGGCTCTCATTCATCGACATATAAAGCTGCTCAAGCGCTGTTTTCTGCTCGCCCAAAATTAAAACGTGCGATGATTGCCCGTTTTGCAAAAGAAAAACAAGAAATTGCAGCTACAGCAAATGCGCTTAAAGGTTCTACATTGTCGATTGGTGTTAATACACTGAAGCAGATCACTGATGGAACCATGACATTAAATATTGCGGGTCAAGAAGCGGTGCTGGCAGATCTTGATTTTAGTAAAGCGATCGATTTTAGCGATATTGCGCAAGTGATTGATGCTCAATTGCCTGAAGGCAGCAATCTACAAACTAAGTGGGACGAAGTTGGTAATCGAATAATTATTGAAGCAAAAACTGCCGGTGCTGATGCAAAAACTCGGTTAGGTTATGTGACTCCAGCCGAAAACGGCAGTTACATTGGCCATTTGCTGAAATTAGAGGAAGGTCAAGCCACGTTGAGTATTGGTTCTGCCGCTCAGATCATTAATGCGGAGCAGCCTTCTGAGGCATTGCATCAGTTGCAAAATAGCTATCAAAACTGGTACGGCGTCTATTTTGCGGATCAACTCACTGATGAGCAGCTTGAAGATGCTCATGCTTGGATTAGTGCTGCTGACTTAAAAGTCATGGCTTATACCGCAACTCGTGATGAACAAATTGAGTGGCAAAACAGCAATATACTCAAAAAATTGTATGACAAAAACAGTGGTCGCTTAATGGTGCAATTCAATAAGACCGGTGACGACCATGCGGCAGCTGAGTTACTGGCTATTGCGGTGTCAACCACTTGGCAGGGGCAAAATACCGCGAAAACGGTCAAATTTAAGCAGCAAACTTCCGTGCGTTCCGACGACCGCGTCACACAGGATGAGGCACAAAAATGTCGTCGCTTAGGGATAAATTTCTACACAGACTATGACGGTATCAATATGTTAGCCGAAGGGACTATGCTCGGCGGTACGTTTATTGATGAAGTGATGGGGCTAGATGCTTTCATTGATGCATGCCAAAAACAAGCTTTTACTACTTTACAGGCAAGTCCAACTAAAATTGCGCAAACCGATAAAGGGCAAGCAATGTTAATTGGTTCTTTGACCGTTATAGGCAATGAATTCAATCGTAATGGTTTCTTAGCGGGTGGAATTTGGCGGGGCAATGACATTGGTGAAATCACCTTTGGCGATCGTCTAGATGAAGGTTTTTATTTTTATTCGGACAGTTTTGATGTTCAGTCACAAGCTGATCGTGAAGCACGCAAAATGATGCCAATTATGTGCGCTATCAAGCTAGCAGGTGCGGGTCATTCTGCGGATTTACTTATTCAATTCAATCGTTAAGAGGTCACTATGTCTGTATATAATCATAAAAGTCTGATGGTTAGCATCAATGGTTACGAATTTACCGCATTTGATGAATCTGCTGATGCTTTATCTATTGCGCCTGTCGGTGATGATGGGGCATGGACCTTCGGTGCCAATGGGCGGGGTGTTTACGTATTTAGTGGCAACCAATCAGGTACATTGACAATGAAGCTATTGCAACATTCAGCGGACAACCATTTTTTATCTAACTTACGCAATCAAATGTTAAGCAGCCAGTCTGCGCCTGCACCGCTAGAACTGTATATTAAAGATACTTGGAATGGTGATGAAATTGTTGGTCATGTTGGCTTTTTCACAACACCGCCAACCCAATCTCGTGGCTCGGCCCATAACGCGCAATCATGGGTGATCCAATTTGAACGCGTGATCACCAAACTAGGTAAAGGAGCGTTTAACTGATGGAAAAAGATAACATTACTTATGAGCATCGCCATAGCAATTTTGTCGAAGCCAAAAGTCACGCAATGAAATTATTGGGTATGTTAAAAGGCTGCATTGCGATGAATGGCGAGCACGTTGATATTGATGTGGGCGGTGTCTTAGCCAATATTGGCTCTCCAGATATGCAGGGAGTGGAAAAATTTATTTTAAAGTGGGTGACGGCGAAAGATGTCGATAATAATCTGATTCAATTAGATAAAGTAGATGTGTTTAATACGCATTTTAATACTTACCGTTCACATTATTATCCATTAATTGTGAATGGTTTGATATTTCACTTTTCTGATTTTTTGCCCGATGGAGTCGCATCCAAAGTAAATATGCCCAGCTTGGTCAGTCTGACGGCATAACGGACGTTGACTGGTTGAAAATGCTACCCATTATGGAAGGCATCTATACCGGTCACGATCTTCGAACGACAGCAACGCTCGGCGATGTGCTTGATTTTCATGAAGCTTATGCCGAGCGTTTGTTGTCACAGCAGAGGGCAGAGAATGGAAATAGAAAAGCTTCTCACCACACTCGGCTTTGAGGTCGAGCAAGTGGCGCAATTAAAAGGTGTCGTCACTGCCCTCGGCACGGCGGCGGCTTCAATTGCAGAGACAATTAGCAAGGTAAAAAGAAACCTTAAAGGTTTTGGACTGACAATTGATAATTTTAAAGCGGTACTCTCCACGCTCGCTATGGCGGTCGATTTTGTGGCTAACCGTTTTATGGGGTTTATTGATAGCACGGTAAAGGGGGTAAAAAATCTCGCTCAACAAAAAGATCTGTTATTTGACATTTCAGAAAAAGAGCTACAGCAAGCCGATGAATATCAAGTCGCAACACAGAAAACAGCATTATCCATAGACGCGATAAAAGCCAAAATAGCGTTGGGATTATTGCCAAATTTAACCGCGGTCATTGACGATTTTAACGCTTGGTTGAGTGTAAATAAGGAATTAATCGCTGAAGGGTTAACCCAAGTTGTGAAATGGGGCTCAAAAGCGATATTGATGATCCGCAATACCGTTAGCGCAATTAGCCAATTAATTGAAAATACAATTGGTTGGAAAGCAACCATTTTAGGTATCGTGGCTGTTTTGGCCATATTTAAAAAGTCCATGTTGATGGCTTTTGTCGCCAATCCTGTAATGTGGGTTGTCGCGGCGATTGCCGGTTTAATGGTACTGATTGGCGATTTTATGGCTTACCTAAATGGCGGTGAATCACTATTTGCCGGCTTTTGGGCTCCTGCTGTTGAGTGGATAAAGTCGGTATTGGCTTGGTGGAATACATTTTATACAGAAAATAAAGCATTATTAGACGCTATGGCTGCTGCGTGGTCACTCATGTTTGAGGGTGTGACCATGATTTTGGGTGGTTTTTTTAAATATATCAGTAATGCTTTTAAATTACTTGTAGGTTTATTTAGCGGTAATACCACCATGATGTCTGAAGCATGGAAAGGCATGACTGACGGTTTAATACAAATATGGGAGGGATTAAAACAATACTTTATTGGATTTGTCGCATCTTTTGGTGTGATGTGGAATATGATGGTTCAAGTGATCACCAATGTTTGGAACATCATTAAAACATCTGCATTAGCGCTGTTTGATTGGTTGGTTGATGCTGTTAAATCTGTTGTTGATAATGTATCGAAAATTTTCCTAGCGATCACTCACTATATACTCGCACCTTTTGAAAATGCGTTTGCATTAATTAATGCATTGTTTGCCATTTTTACAGATGACTCAACTTCATGGACTGAGAAGTTAGGCTTAATATTTTATGCCATTGCTAGTTATCTGATCAAACCATTTGAGGCTGGCTGGCAATATATTAAAGAGATATTCAATATTAGTAATACCGATATTGATAAGTTTATTGATGATATTGCGAATACGTTTAACAGTGTTACCGAGTTAATTAAAAAACCGTTTGATATCGCGTTTAAATGGGTAAATGAAAAGTTTGGCTGGGTTATTTCAGGGGTTACGTCAGGGCTACAAAAGCTTGGAATACTCAGTGAAGACAAACAAGGCGAAAATAGTTTACTGAACATTTCAAATGCAACAGGGGAATTAATTGCTCAAAACTTGGCAAATCCTAATTTATCTAATATTACTACAAGCAACAATAAAAATATTATTGTTAATCAAGGCAGTGTGAATGTTGAACAAAATGTAATGAGCTCAGATCCTTATCAGGCTGCATCGTTAGCCATTAATGGGATCAATGATAATCTGACTCAGGTTTTATATCGTTCACTGCAAAGTGCTCATAGCAATTAATTAGATATTTAAATAATACAATAGCCACATCATTGTGGCTTTTTTATTGGATACAGATTATGGATATCACAAGTGGAATATTTACGGGGCGCGCCTCCGTGATCACCCGAACTATTGGCCAATTTGAGTTTGATTGTACCATTCGGGAATCTCATACTTCTTCGCTGCGAGTGACAAAAAATCCTGTCGAATCAGGGGCTGATATTGCTGATCATGCGGTACTTGAACCCAAATCGCTGACTATCACGGGGAAAGTCGTGGGTTATGAACCCGCTAACTATTTTAATCAGCTGTTGGGGTTGGATACAGATGCCATGGATGACTATCCTTTGCCATTAGAAATATCTTCATCGATACGGCAGGCAGAAGCAATGTTGGCTCAATATATGACCGTTGGTCGTGTGTTGGCAAATAAAACTCAAAAGGTGATCGCACCTTGGTACCCCGATGCATTGAAACCGTTTGCCGACAGTTCACAAACGTTAGATCGCGCAGGGCGTGCTTATGAGTCTTTGTTAGCGATCCAACGAATGGGGCAACCCATTGATGTACAAACGGGGATCAGGCTGTATAAAAATATGGTGCTAACCAGTATTAGCACGACACAAGATACCCCCGCAGCGGCTGATTTTGTTTTAAATCTGGAAGAAATATTTATTGTTGAAAGCCAAGTTGTGACTGGGCTACATCCTGATTTAAAGCAGCAACCACAGAAAAGTAATATGGGTAGAACACAACCTGAACTTCAGGCGGTTAATTCCTCTCGGGACACATCTATAATGTTAGGAATAACGTCATGATATATAAAATACCAGTATCAAATGAGCCAATCCAAGAGCAATTATTTACTGTATTTGGCATGAATCTACGATTAACACTGTATTACAACCAACTTTCAAAAGGGTGGCAATTTGATTTGTTTGATGCAAATAACAATCGAATGATCACACAGATGCAAGGATTAGCAGTCAATGCCCCGTCTTTAATTGAAAAAAATTTACCTTTTATTTTTCTACTCAGTGATAAATCACGTTTTGGTATTAATGCAATCGCTCAGAATGAATTAGGTGAACGGTTATTACTCTATATCGTTGATAAAGGAGTCTGGCATGAAACAATTTGGCAGACAGCTTAAATTAGTTATTGGTAATCAAGATGAGGCATTTGAAGTCACTAATTTAAGAGTAACTTTTGATGTTAAAAAAACATTATCTTCAGAGCCTAATCCTGCAATTATTCGTATTTATAATCTCAATACATCACACCGTAATTTACTCACTAGCAAAGTGTTTAACCAAGTGGCGCTTTCTGTTGGTTATGATGAACTGCGTTTAGTTTATTCAGGCGATATTATTGATGCAAAAATTACGGAGAGTGCAGAAGATTTAATCTGTGAATTGGCTTGTGGTGATGGTTTTAGCGCTTATACCTCGTCGCTAATTAATAAAACACTCGCCGCAGGCAATAGTGATGCCGATATTTTAAAAGAAAATGCCCAAGCAATGGGGATTGAGATTGGGATTACGGAGTTACCTAATGATAGGCAACTACCTCGTGGTAAGGTGATGTTTACGGACGCAAGGGAAATACTGCATAAAATAGCCAAAAACAATCAAGCCGATTGGTCTGTGCAAGATGGTCAATTAACATTATTACCTAAAAATAAAGTGGTTACTGATAACGAAGGTTTTATTTTATCTCAGGAAACAGGATTAATTGGTAAGCCCGAAAAAAATGAAACGGGTTTAGTTATCACCTGTTTGTGTAATCCTGCGTTGAAAATAGGTGCATTGGTACGCATTAATTCGATGACTACTGAACTGAATGGTGATTATAAGATTATTGAACTTAGCCATATGGGTGATTTTATGGAAAAGGATTGGTATAGCAAATTAGTTTGTATTGGTGGTGAATTTAATAAGGTTAAATTATGAAACAACCTACTTTTCTTGATGTTATCAATCAATATGCACAGAACCAACGCTATGAAATTCACACTGCGCTACCAGCTAAAATTATTTCATCCAATGGGCATAGTGCGACCGTCGAATTAATGATCAGCCATATAAATAAAGAAGGGCAGGTAATAGCACTCCCTCCGCTGGTGGATGTCCCTATTGGTTTTTATCGTGGCGGTGGGTTTTGTGTGACTGTGCCTTTAGCTGCTGGCGATGAAGGGCTAGTTATTTTTGCGGAACGATGTATTGATGGATGGTATGTGTCTGGGCAGCAATCACAGCCGCTTGATCAACGCTTTCATGATTTGTCAGATGCTTTTTTTTTACCTCAAGCGAGCAGTTTACCCAATAAGATCCCTGATTATTCACATGATGCGCTGTCATTACAAACCGATGATGGTTCAACATTTATTCGTATACAAGCAGGAAAAATAATCATTAAAGGTGATATCCAGCATCAAGGTAATTATCAATTGGAAGGTAATGCTTTGATTAAAGGCGATCATTCAGTAGAGGGTAATAGTGAGTCATCAGGTGGCACACTGAAACATAATGGTAAAAACATTGGTGATACGCATACGCATGGTGGTGTGCAGACCGGCGGAGGAAATACCGGAGGACCTAATTAATGAAAGTACGAAGGCTTGATGACAATCATGATTGGTGTTTTGGTCGAGGGCGCACAGATTATTGCGGACAATCGAGCGCCATTTCGCAATCAGTACTAACACGCTTACTGTCATTAAATAAAGATTGGTTTCTTAATCGAGACCATGGCATCAAATGGTTTGATTATTTACGTAAAAATCCGAACTTAGCGGTGATGGAATCAGAAATCAAAAACAGTGTGTTAAATACCCAAGGCGTGGAGCAGATCACTGCATTTGATATTCAACTTAATCCAGATACACGGTTAATCACAATCTCTGTCTCATATATCGATATTTATGGTCACAAAACGGAGGTAACGACAGATGCTCCAAATAACTGAAACAGGCATAGTGATTGATCGACTAACCCATGTCCATCAACGGCTAACCGCAGGGTTTAAACAAATCTATGGCGATGATATCAACCTTGATGCCGACACCCCTGATGGGCAGATGATAGGTTTATTCTCTAAGGAAATAGATAACATCAATCAAGCTATTGCAATGATAGTACAGATGTTAGATCCCTATAAAGCGATGGGGTCATGGCTGGAACAGCGGGCGATGTATGCAGGGATTGTGCGTCGTGGCGCGGAATATAGCTATCTTGATGATGTGGTGATTACAGGTAAGCAGGGCACGGTTGTCGCAAAAAACAGTCGTTTTACTGATGACAACCGTGCTCGGTGGGTAACGACCAGTGAAGTGACATTAGGCCCAACGGGATCGGCTAGGGTGAATATGCGTAGCAGCGAATTGGGCGCTTTTTCGCTTGCGGCAGAGAAAATGTTAACTATGGATACGGTCACTGTCGGAATTGACAAAGTGATGACCACTAAAGCGGCCAAAGAAGGTGCTTTCACAGAAACGGATGGCAACTTATTGTTGCGGTTTATGCGTTCACACTCGATTAATAACCATGATGACTATAAAGGACTAGAAGGTGCGTTACTGGATTTACCCGATGTGAAACAAGCGCGTGTTTATGAAAACTTCACCCATCTTACTGATGAGAAAGGTATTCCACCTCACTCATTAAATGCAGTCGTGATTGGAGGAAGTGATGATGCGATTGGTTTAACGATCTTGAAAAAGAAAATTGGCGGTTGTGGCGTATTCGGCAGCATTAGCAATACACAACACTATGCTGGGGGAATGCGCACAGTTAAATTTGATCGGGCACAGCCAGTGAATATTCAAGTGAAGTTGTTAATTGAACGCGTGGGCGGCTTCCATGATATTGATACTGATAGTATTAAGTCACTGTTAGCGGAGACAGAATTTGCTATCGGTGAAGCAGTATATGCGACACGTTTGATTTGTCAGGTCAATCAAGTACCCGGCTTTTATATCAAAAGTATTACGGTAAATGGCCAAGAGAGGGTGTCAGTAAACCTTCGCCAATGTGCCGTGATCCGCCCTGAAGATGTGGAGGTGCTGATTGAGTAAACAAGGTGAAGATTTCCTGATTTGGCAATATCGCCAGAAACCGAAAGCCCGACAGACTGTCGGGCTTTTGCTTTCTGAAACACGAGCCGCATTCGAGTCGGTTATTCAATTAGCCGAGGTGCTCGATGTGAATAAGGCTTCAGGTTATGGGCTTGATTTAATTGGCAAGCACGTTGGCATCAGTCGTGTCATGAAATCAGTCGTTCCAAAAGATTACTTTGGTTTTTTAGGCGTTGAGGGCGCCTTACCCTTTGATGTCGGCGTGCTATATCGCTACGGCGATTCATTAAATGGTTCATCAGTATTGGATGATGAAGACTATCGTTTTTTTATCAAAGCGAAAATTATTAAGAATTACCAGCGGCCTGATATTGCCAACATTAGTTATTCCATTGCTCATTTATTCAGTGAGCAATCTTTTGTTATTGATAACGATGATATGACGATGAATGTGGTGATTGCAGCCAATTATTTAACGCCATTTCGACTTTATGCAATTAAAAATCTCGACATCTTATCTAGACCGATAGGTGTTAGTTATAAATATCTCGTCATTACCGATACGCATCCATTTGGTTGGTCAAGTGATCTGCATGCCTTTGGTTTTAACGATGGAAAATTCACGAGGTTAATGAATGTCAGTCATTAAAAAGCCAGACTTAAAAATTTTCGCGCAAGATGCGAAAACAGGGGAGATTGAAACATTTCCAGATGTATTACGTGGCTGGGGGATCACCCTTGATAGAACCGCAGGCAAGCCGCCACTTGAGTGGTTTAATGCAATAGGTCAACGTACCGATGAGTGGTTGATGTATCTGACGCAGCGTGGTGTGGCAGAGTGGGATGCCACGCTTTCCTACCCAAAAACCGCCATTGTTCAATTTAATAGCATTATCTATGTTTCGATTAAAGAAACTAAAGGTGAGCAGCCTGATAAATCGCAGGCATCGTGGTCAACGTTGGCGGGGTTTTTGGAGTTAGATAAATTACAGCCAAAAGGTGACTACCCAACTAAGAGTGAAATGAATACCGCTTTGGCCGGTAAACAAAATAACTCAACTTTGGCCTCATGGCGTTACTTAGCGAAAGGCGGTGAGGAGACAATCAAGCCTCCTTATGATTTTACGCATTGCCTAACCTTTTTAAATGGTTTGGAACAATATGTTGATTATGCATTCGCTATTGAGAAGAGCACGCTTTATTTTGCCGAGCCGCTCAAAAAAGATGATTTAGTCGAAGTATTGATTAATGTGCCTTTAACCAGTGCAAGAGTGATGAATGGCGATATTCAGCAGCAGTTGGAGGCGCTAGAACTGAAAGTGAATAGCTTGTCGGGAAAGGATTTTATCAGTGACGATATTAAGAACATTGTTAAGTCAGGATCCGATGATGGTATTTATCTATCAGAAAACGAAATTCAAAAAATTGAGTTCATTGACGTAGAAACCAAAGATAATTAAAGAGAGCAACCATGCCAAAACAACAAACTGTCACACTTAATTTTAAAACTAGCGATGGCAAAGTTCTGCCAGCATCATTTGTCGTTACTGATGGTGCATCGACATTTGAACTGTGGAAAAAACAACCGGGCAATGAAGAAAAAACAGAACAACAATTTCTTGCCGAACAAAAAGGAATACAAGGAGCCAAAGGCGAAACAGGTGCACAAGGGCCAAAAGGTGAGGCAGGTGCCAAAGGCGAAACAGGCGCACAAGGGCCAAAGGGTGATACAGGTGCCAAAGGTGAAACAGGCGCACAAGGGCCAAAAGGTGACGCAGGTGCTAAAGGTGAAACAGGCGCACAAGGGCCAAAGGGTGATGCAGGTGCCAAAGGTGAAACAGGCGCACAAGGGCCAAAAGGTGATGCAGGTGCTAAAGGTGAAGCAGGCGCACAAGGTGCAAGCATTGTGAGCGTTGAGGTTCAGGTTAAAGAGAATCCGTGAGGTTAAAACATGGCAAAAAGTCGCACGGTATCATTGGTTTTTAAAAATAGCGCGGGGCAAGCGTTGGCACCGGTTTCGTTTGTCGTTAATGATGGCGAACAAGGTGCCACTGGTGAACGAGGCCCACAAGGTATTCAAGGGGAAAAAGGAGAGACTGGAGCCCAAGGGCTACAAGGTGTTAAAGGGGACACTGGTGCTGTAGGTGCAGCGGGGCCAAAAGGAGACACAGGAGCGACTGGGGTGCAAGGCCCAAAAGGTGATAATGCTAATCTAAATGTTGAGGCCATTATTCCTGTCGTGAAAGGCGGGGAAACCTCTTTCCCTATTGGTACAACTAAAGTCATTGTGGTGCAAATTAATGGACTTATTCAACCTCAAGGTTACGCCTATACGGTTGAAGGGACTAATTTACTACTTGCCGAAGCACTTAAAAATACAGATTTTATTTCAATTGAGGTAACAAAATGAGTAAACCAACTGGAAAATTAATTCGAGTGACACCTGAAGGGATAGGGGCAGTTTCTAGCGGACGAAAAGTCAATAATAAGCCTCTAACTGCGGATATTACTTTAAATGCAACGGATGTGGGGGCTTATACAAAAGCAGAATCGGATACCAAAATCGCTGATGCTAAAAAAGCGGGTACTGATGCGCAATCTACAGCGAATACAGCTAACACAAATGCGACTAATGCTAATAATAATGCCAATGGAAGAGTGCCAAATACACGTAAAGTTAATAATAAACCGTTGAGTGCGGATATTACTTTAACTGCGGGGGATGTAGGGGCTTATACTAAAGCAGAGGTTGATAACAAAATTAATTCCACAGGTGGAAAAAATAGCGCGAGTAAAGCAGCTAGCGGTTGGTGGAAAGATTCTAGTACTGGAATTATTATTCAATGGGGAACAAGTACAACTCAAAAAGATACGCTTAAAAATTTTATATTTCCTACCCAATTTCCTAATGCTTGCTTTTCTGTTACAACTACTATGAATAACGCTTCAAAAAATGAAGTAATCAACGTTCGATCCTTCACTAAGGATTTCTTTTCTGCGATCGGCATCAATGGCGTTGGCGGTTGGTGGGATTTCCAATTTACTTGGATGGCAATAGGGCATTGATTTATTAATTGAAAAGAAAAATAATCCAAAGGGGCTAATTGCCCCTCAACATTTTCATAAATAAGGTTAGTATAAATAATATGCTAACCGATATGTTAAAAGAACTTTCTTCTCAACAATACCAGTTCGAAACCAACACTATTGATGAACAACTTCTTGAAATCATCTTGTTCGTAAAGTCTGTGCCATTATTGATTTTGAGTTTATTCGCGATGCCGTTGGAATATTTATTTAGTATTCCTTCAGAGTGTAAACTCGTCAAAGAAATTCAAGTTAACATGGCTTACCGTTATTGTTTGCGTATGGAGATAATGGAGAAAGTTCTTGATACATCAAAATTTAGCCAAAATCGTATTTGTCGTTTTAATGACAGTGATATTTATCAACAGATTTTTGACCGTGTCGTTGAGCAAGCCATGAGCGGAGGCATGGCGAAAGAATGAATCCTTACCCACTTGAAAGATAATGGAAAACCATGTAAGGGTATTTACGAAGGCTTCCTGCTGTGGCTAATGAATATATCGAACAGTTCAATGCGGTGTTCGAGAAAATAATAGAAAAAATCCAAGTACAAGAGGTTTTATGACCTACACTATAAAGTAGTGTCTTATAAATTACAGGGATATTTAAAAGATCATGAATGACGCTAAATTAAAATTAGCTATATCGTATTTTTCACTCTTATTTGGTGTTTTGTTTTTTTATCTTGAATTAGTGCATGAGTATTTTTTTCGATTTTACCCTGTTTCAGTTAATTCAAATCTAATAATACCTTCCATGAAATCAATGTCTTACGCTTTATTTGTGTTTTTGGCGTTTCTTTGTGTTTTTATTGTATTTTCATCAATTAAATCATTAATGATTAGTAAGAAATATCGTTTAATTATTTATTTTTTAATTCCATATTGGATTAATATTGTTGTTTGGTTGTCTAATGATAATGTAACAAATGGAACGATGAGATTTAGCGTTATTTTGTCAGATATCTTTATAACTTCTTATATCATTCAATTTGTTTTTCTTATAACACTTTTTTCCTATTTGGTTGATTATTTATTGAGATTGATTATTTTTAGAAATAAAAATGAGTTAGTGAATTTTTTTTAGTATTTGAACAAAGGAATAAATTTAAGTTTACTTTTCAGCGATGGTGTTACCCCTATTAATGTAAACATTAATAGGGGTAATTTTAGGAGCAATTTCAATATTATTTGCTCTACAATCATTTTAGTACTAGTAGTCATGAGTTATCTTGTCTCTAATAGATTAGAAATAATTTGAAAGTAAAGGTTAAAGGTTTTACTATAATGAATATATTTGAATGGTTATCTGATTGATTTTATGGGGTATCTAATCTTAATGTGGCATCATGCAAATTGGATGTATATGGGCATAAATTAGCTATGTTTATACATTTTTTTTGTTCTTATTTTACCTAATAAACAATACACACCAAGAAACTTTGCTTTCATTTTAAAACTAAATTTAAATTCAGTTTGGAATGGCTTAAGAATTGTTTTTAAACTGTGTTGTTGTTCTTTGGTAAAATAGCAATAACCGTGAACTTTTCGGCTTATACTACGGAGTAAGCTATACTCATGTTGCATAGTCGGGGCTAACACTTGTTTAAAATTATGACTCTGATTTGAGTTTAAATAGGCATCATATATGCAACTCATCGCATATATGATGTCATCAATATGTTTTTCTTTTGGCTTACTGGTAATGCTATTTTCTCTAACACGATAAAATATCAATGGAGTATTAATCACAAACAATCTTTTTACTTTAGCGGTAATGATTGGAACTATCGCTAAATCTTCATATTCTCTATTTTTAGGAAATAAAATAGTGTCTAATAATTCTTTTTTGTACACACGGCACCAAGCAAACCATTTATTCTCGCCGAAAAGGTCAGATAAATCACAGATACTATTAATAGTATGTAACCCATCCGCTAGTTTAGTCATCTTTAATTGATGACTATCATTTAAATCATTATTATAAAACTTCAACGCGTTATATATGACCATGTCAGGTGATTTATCGCTAAGTATCGGAAATAGCTTCTCCCATAGCGATGGTGACCACAAATCATCTGCATCTAAGAAAGTAATATACTTCCCATTTGAATATTTTAATCCCTCATTTCTAGCGATTGAAACCCCTTGATTAGGCTGGTTAATAATATGAATATTGGTGCTGTCGTGCTCAGAAATATAACGCTGAATTTCAGTTAAGGATTGATCGGTGGAGCCATCATTGATAATAATCACTTCAAGTAGCTCATGTTGTACGAGAGGTAAGGAGGATAGACATGTATAAACATATTCTTCATTATTGAAGCAAGGAATAATCACAGAGAGTAACACATTGTTTTTCATTAAATATTCCTTTTAGCAACCCTGAAGTGTAAGTCAAATCGTTTCTTAAATCTAAGCTCTTAATAAGAATGCTAGTTATATATTCATTTTAAGTCGTTAAGACAACAGATCATATCAAAACATAAAGTTAGCAAAAAGTGTTTACTCATTCTATTGAAAATATAGCGGGGCACTTAAACCTTCAATAAACTAGGTTAGATCTGTTAGTATTTCATTTGTAATCTAAAGCATAAGGACTAACCAATGTCACCAATCAAAGCAGAGAGAGTTGCCCTTCTTCATTAAATAGTTTATTAATCAATGAGAAGGGCAATTCAATGCATTATACAAAAGTCAATATCGAACAGTGGAATAGAAAACAGCATTTCCTATTTTACCGTCAAACTGTGCCTTGCGGTTTTAGTTTAACTACCCAGTTAGACATTACGGCTTTGCAGACTGAGCTTCGCAATAAAGGGCATAAACTCTATCCAGCCATGATCCACTTAATTGCACAGGTGGTGAATCAATATCCTGAATCGAGAATGGCGATAAAAGATAATGAGCTGATACTGTGGGATCAGGTAAACCCTGCCTATACAGTTTTTCATCCAGAGACGGAGACATTTTCCCAGTTATGGACGGAGTATGATAGTGACTGGTCAGCTTTTTTGGCTAATTATCAGTACGACCAGCGATTATACAAAGACAATATTGATTTGATGGCTAAGCCAAATCTTCCTGAAAATCATTTTTGTATTTCGATGATCCCATGGGTGAGTTTTGATGGTTTTAATTTAAATGTGGCAAACTTCACTGATTATTTTCCGCCTATTTTTACGCTGGGGAAATATTACCAATCAAGTGAAAAATGTTTATTACCACTTTCTATACAAGTTCATCATGCAACTATCGATGGGTTTCATATGGCGAGAATAGTTAATCAGTTACAAATACGATGTGACAATTTTCACGCTTAATATTGTGGTTATGTTTAAAAAATGCCGATATTCTATCGGCATTTGAGGTTGCTGACGAAGCGGGATAAAAGCGTGGTTTTTCCCGCTCCGTGTTATCAGCCGAAAATCAATAAATTGATTTTCCTCGTTTATTTCAGAACCCCTAACGAATGTCACCAAACATGATATGTTTGTCAACAGTCTGAAATGCCGATATTCTATCGGCATTTCTATTTTTTCTTCCATTTTATGATTATTTTCTTTCCTGAATAACCATCCTGATCACTTACTTCCCTTCAATTAATTTCATTGCTAATTCTGGACTAAATACACCGGCTTTAGGGCCACCATGACAGTCTGCTGATGGAGAAAAATCACCATCAGATTCTCCAGGTGGTTTAATCCAAGCGGTTTTAACTGTTGCGGATATATCTTTTGGTCCATCACCGATTTTTCGTCCTGTTGAATTACACCAATCATTAGGCAGTCCTGAAGCACCATTGCCATTACGTGATGTATCAATCATGATATTTGATTGTACATTAGCTAGCTCAGTTAAATATTGATTAATATCGTTACCATATTTTAGGGTTGGGTCAGTCGCGTGATAATTAGAAATATTTAAAGAAAAACCATAAGCATCTTTAATTCCTGCTGATATTAGCGATTGAGCCATCTCTTTTGCTGTCACCCATTTCATATTTCCTGCATCTAGATAGACATGGACATTTGGAGATTTTGTTTTAAATTTTGAGACAGCATAATTAATTAAATTGATCCTTTCTGAACGCTGTGCTTCTGTTAGACAACTTATATCAGCTAGCGCATCCGGCTCTAAAATAATTGTCATTTTAGTGTCAGAGATGTTAGTTGCCAGAGTATCAATCCATGTTTTATATCTTTGTTTATCCACACTGTTATCTGCAGAGGCTTGTCCTGAACAATCACGGTTGGGTAAACCGTATACAACAAACATTAATTCAGTTTTTTGCTTTTCGGCTTGTGCAATATAGTTTGTGATCTTCTGTGTTAATTCAAATTCACTTTCTTGAATGGAAGATAACCAGATAGCAGTAGGGACAGAGGCAATGTTTTTATTAATGGGCTCTGCTCGTGGATCACTTTTATTTTTCTCAACCCATAATGCTGAGGAAGATTGAGGATCAACAAAATAGTTTGTTGCCATAATATCTCCCATATAACAAGATGAAATTAAAAATAAAAGAATTTTGTTATTCATTATATCCATTCCTGTTAGCAAAGCATTATCAGATTTTTATTTAGTATTAATAAATAAAATAAATTGATGTTGTGAAAATTAAGGATATATAAGCCAAATAATAGATAATATTTATCTTTTATTATAGATGCTATATTTAATTTTATTGTTATATAAATATTATTAGTCGATTTAAGTGTTTTTTAACACGGCCTTAGTGTGAAGTAAATATACTTACTGGAATGTATTGATATTTGTGTGTGGAAGGTCACGATTTTGTTTTTATTGAAGGTAAAATAATATTTTTCCTATATACGAAATGATAAAACTAACATGTTTAAATATATAGGTTTTTACTCTTATTTGCATTATTATCTATATATGTAATGAAATATCAACTTATTTAAATTATAAATAAAAAAGACCGAGAAATATCTCGGCCTTTTTACCTAAAGCATGTAATGATTAAAATGTTTTCTCATATTCACGTGCTTTTTGTTCATCGTAGTTGTGTTCCCATTTAGCTATAACGAGTGCAGCTAGGGCATTACCAACTACATTCAGTGCGGTACGCGCCATATCAAGAATTCGGTCAACACCGGCAATAAATGCTAAGCCTTCAAGTGGGATCCCGACACTACCTAATGTGGCTAGCAGTACCACAAAGGAGACGCCCGGTACACCAGCAATACCTTTAGATGTGATCATTAAGGTAAATACTAAAATCAACTCTTGTCCGATGGATAGCTCAATACCATAGAGCTGGGCGATAAAGATAGCCGCAATACTTTGATAAAGGGTCGAGCCATCAAGGTTAAATGAGTAACCGATTGGAATAACAAAACTGGTTACAGATTTAGGTGCGCCGTATTGCTCCATTTTATCCATAATACGTGGTAATACTGTTTCTGAGCTGGCGGTTGAGTAGGCTAATAATAGCTCATCCTTTAAGATGCGCATTAGAGTGAAAATGTTAATTTTGCAATAACGTGCAACTAATCCTAATACCACAATAGCAAAGAAGAGGATGGCACAATGAACAAGGACGACTAGTTTCAACAGCGGTACTAATGAGGTAAATCCAAAGTTAGCCACGGTCACTGAGATCAAGGCAAATACACCGATAGGTGCATAGAGCATGATCATGTTAGTCACACGGAACATAGTTTCAGAGAACGTTTGTAGCACATCTAGCAAAGGTTGCTTTTTTTCTTTTGGTAAGGATGAGAGGCCTAAACCAAATAATACGGCAAAGAAGATAACGGGTAGCATTTCACCACCGGCCATCGAGGCAAAAATATTGCTTGGCACCATCGTCAGAATGGTATTAATAATACCAGAAGGATGGCTTTCGACTTCTTGAGTTGTTTTTTCATATTGAGAGATATCAACCTGCGTCAGCTGTGACATATCAATGCCAACTCCAGGTTGGAAAATATTGGCAAAGCTAATACCAACAATGATTGCAATAGTGGTAATTACTTCAAAATAAAGAATGGTTTTAAAACCTAACGAACCGAGTTGTTTAGTATTTCCAACTCCAGCAATACCGACAATCAGAGTTGAAATAACAATTGGAACGACGATCATTTTAATTAATTGAATAAATATTTTACCTGCTGGTGATAATACATTCACAATTAACCAATCTTTATATTCTACGCTTTCATGCAGAAAAGCGCCTAAAACAACCCCTAAAATTAGTGCAACTAAAATTTGCCATCCGAGGCCAAACTTAAACGGTTTCTTCGTCGAAATGTGGTTTGAAGTCATAATGGGATCTCAATTATATTAATATTTTTTATGTTTGTATTTTTACTAGCGCAAATTTTATAGCGAATATTCGTTAAAACTACAACTGTTAGATCGTAAATATTGAGTCATTTAGTCGAGTAATTGATGTGGGCAACTATTTTTTATTGTTGATATGTATTAATTTGTAACAATTTAATACTGTCATGCGCTATTTCTTACATTAAAAATTATTTTTTAAGCGATAGGAGTAAAGCTTAATATTAATTAATTGTTTTAGTGTTGTTACTTTTTTGTTTGTTTTGTATGTAAAATGAACATGTGGATAAAAAAGTATCAGTAAAAAGTGATGAGTAAAAAGTCAATAAATACAATAAAAGTGGTAAATATTCGGAAGAGGGTTTTGAGAAGTGAGAATTAGCACAATATTATTATTAAATAAAATTTAGTTCCAAGAAGGATAAATATAGATTTGTTAAATATAAAAATAGACCGAGTGTTTAATAACTTGATTGACTACGTTTATAAGCAGCAAGTAATGTGCGCTCTGAGAGATCTAAATATTGTCGGAGTGTTTCGGCTGCTTCGTGGTTTTTACCAGTATCAAGTAATTCTAAAATAAATTGGTTCTTATCAATATAAGGAGCATAAAGAATTTTAGGGTCGTTAAGATGCCCAAATGCTAAGCGCAATTCAGCCGCGACATTGCGATATAACTTAATTAGTCGCTCACTATCAGAGAGTTCCACAATAGCAGTGTGAAATTTCATATTGGCAGTCCCCACACCAATCCAATTTTCCACTTTTTCTTGTTCGCGTGCTTCACTGACTGCATGTTTCATTTTTTGCACTGCGGGATGCATTGCGTAAGCATGCATTAAGGAGTCACATTCCACTAAACGGCGGACTTGATAGATGTCGATAATTGCAGCCATATCAGGAACAGAGACAAACACGCCCTTATTTGGTGCATAAGTAAGTAACCCTTCTTGCGTTAAAACTCTAAACACTTCACGTAGTGTATTACGTGAAATATCCAGTTCATCACTTAAGGCAGCTTCAGACAGACGTTGACCTGGTGTGAGCACGCCAATAGTAATTTTATAGCGGATAGTTTCTGCAATAGTGACAGCTAATGTTTGTGCTACAGGTCGTTTAGTCATAAGTATTTTGTACTATAAAGAGTCAGTTATACACAGCCAATAGATTATCTTCACATATAACCTAAAAGGCATCAAGGCTCGTTTTGGTGCATTGTTAAGGCTAATTTATGATTTTTGCACTAACTTGGTGCGTATTGTCGAATCGTTGGTTTCAATTAATGTTAATTATTTGCATGATTTGTTAAAAAAGTGATCAGTCTTTGATTTTTAAACACCAAAAAACGATTTTTATTGCTTGTTAATTCACCATTCCTTATTAATTGTTCAACAATCTGGTGAAGATGAATTAACAATAATTACTCTTGGTAGAACAATGGCACGAAAGTTGCCTCCTACTCGGTATACTTCAAGTTGCAGCGCTTTTCGTTGGTATGGTGATTACGATGACTTGCGGTAGTCACTGTATTTTCTATGCGCCAAGCGAATTCATTCACTTGTCGCCCAGCTGCACCTCGAATTATTTAGAGTACATGGCGATCACAACATCAATAACGACAAAAACAATCCGAAAGGAGTATGCACATGGCATCTCAAGAAAGTACCAATACCGCAGAATTTGTGAAAAATAGGCGAACTTCATTGATAGGTGCCATTTTTTTAATGGCGACCTCAGCGATTGGCCCCGGCTTTATCACTCAAACGGCAACCTTTACCGTTACCTTAGGTGCAGCATTCGCTTTTGGGATCCTTGCATCCATCATCATCGATTTTGTTGTACAACAAAATATTTGGCGTGTTGTGACATTAACTAAAATGCATTCGTCAGAGATTGCTAACTTAACTATACCGGGTAGTGGCTATTTGCTGGCTGTACTGGTTATTTTTGGTGGATTAATCTTTAACGTCGGTAATATTGCGGGTGCAGGTTTAGGATTAAACGCGTTGGTTGGCTTAGATCCAAAATGGGGAGGGTTAATTAGCGCATTATTGGCAATCTATATTTTCTCTTCTCGTAAAGCCAGTACCTTTATCGATCGGATCATTATTGTGCTAGGTCTGGTAATGATTGGTTTAACTCTGTTTGTTGCTTTTGCATCAAACCCACCTGTTGGTGAAGCATTACGTCAGAGTGTACTTCCTGACACAGTTGATTTTGCGATGATCACGACAATTGTTGGTGGAACGGTAGGTGGCTATATCTGCTATGCAGGTGCGCATCGTTTACTCGATAAAGGTGCTGTGGGTATCGAAAATATTAAGGTTGTCTCAAGTGCTGCAACCAAGGGCATCTTAGTTGTTGGTTTAATGCGTTACATTTTATTCTTAGCCATTTTAGGTGTGGTTGCAAGTGGGGTAACCATTGATATTTCAGGGCAATCAGCAAATCCAGCTTCTCAAGCTTTTCAAGCTGCGGCAGGTAATTTCGGATTACGTATTTTTGGTTTGATTTTATGGGCTGCGGCACTGACCAGTGTTATTGGTGCTGCTTATACTTCTATGAGTTTTATCACTGCGTTTAAAAAATCAGTCACAGAAAGACAGCGTAATATCGCCACCATCATTTTTATCGCGATTTCCTTAGCTGTTTATTTAATGATGGGGACGGCACCAGCTGCTTTATTGGTGTTTGCTGGTGGTTTTAATGGGCTGATCTTACCAATTGGCTTAACCATTTTTGTGTATATCGGTTGGAAACGTGCTGATTTGATGTCTGGGTATCACTATCCACGTTGGTTGCTGTGGTCAGGTGTCATCATTTGTGCATTAACATGGTACATGGGCGTGATGTCAGTAGAAGCTATCTTTAATTACTTAAAATAGAGGTCAATGAAACGAATGCAAAAAATAATCGATTTAAATAGTGACCTCGGAGAAAGCTTTGGTCAGTGGCAAATGGGTAATGATGATGCGATGTTGAACATTGTCAGCAGTGCGAATATTGCTTGCGGTTTTCATGCCGGATCACCTGAAGGGATTTTAAAAACATTAAAAGCGGCAAGGCAAAATGGTGTGGTAGTGGGCGCCCATGTTGGCTACCCCGATTTAGTCGGTTTTGGTCGTCGCAATATGGATATCGCTGCAAATGAATTAATTGCAGATGTGATTTATCAAATCGGTGCGCTGAAAGGGCTAGCTTCAGCGGCAGGGTGCAAAGTGCAATATGTGAAACCACATGGAGCACTGTACAACACGATTGCCCATGATAAACGTCAAGCCATGGCGGTGATTGATGCAATTAATGCTGTTGATGAAAAATTAATATTAGTCGCTTTAGCGGGTTCACCATTGATTGAATGGGCGAAAGAGCGTGGTTTGACAGTGGTTGCAGAGGCTTTTGCGGATAGAGCTTACCATGCCAATGGCACGTTAGTTTCACGCAAAGAAGCCGGAGCGGTATTACATGATCCTGTGCAAGTTGCGCAACGCATGCTGCAACTGGTGAATGAAGGTGGAGTGATATCCATTGAAGGTCAATTTACCCCGATAGAAGCGGGTTCTATTTGTGTTCACGGCGATAGCCCAGGCGCGGTAGCGATGGCACAGCAAGTGTGTGAGTTATTGCAACAAAATGGTGTGAGTATCTCTGCTTTTGCGGGAGGGGCGTTATGACAACACTGTTTAAAGCCTCGGAACAAGCGATTGCAGCAGCAAGATCAGCCCGAGAGGCGATCCGCCAAGGCTTTGATAAGCCAACAGCGGGTCTTGCCGCGGGTATGACACAAGCGAATATGATTGCCTTACCGCGTGATTGGGCATTTGATTTTCTGTTATATGCGCAAAGAAACCCCAAGAGTTGTCCTGTATTAGATGTTTGTGAAGCGGGGAGTTGGCAGACTGTTTTAGCAGAAGGTGCTGATTTACGTACAGATATTCCACGCTATCGTGTTTGGCGAAATGGAAAGCTAGAAACTGAGATCACTGATGCGACAGAGATTTATCGTGATCACCCTGATTTAGTGACTTTTTTAATTGGTTGTAGTTTTACATTTGAAACATCAATGATGGAAGCGGGTATTGATGTACGCCATATTAGCGATAATACCAATGTGCCCATGTATAAAACCAATCGTTTATGTCGCCCTGCGGGCCGCTTACAAGGGGAACTCGTGGTCTCGATGCGTCCTATTCCTGCTGAGCGTGTTGCTGATGCCGTCAGTATTACTGGCCGTTTCCCTTCTGTCCACGGGACACCGGTACATATTGGTGCTCCAGAAGCACTCGGTATTACGGATATTATGGCGCCCGATTTTGGTGATCCTGTACGTATTCAAAGTGGCGAGATACCAGTATTTTGGGCTTGCGGTGTGACACCACAGGCCGCAGTCATGAAATCAGGGGTACCATTTGCACTTAGCCATGCACCGGGTCATATGTTTATTACGGATGTGCCTGATGCAGCTTATCATGTTTAGGAGGGGCTAATGCGATTTTTACCTGTCAATTTAAGTACTTTCATGATTGAGCTACAAAGTCTTGAAGAGACAATGGCCTTGACTGATTTATTGCGTAACATGTCACAACAGTTAGCAATTGAAGAAATTATACCGGCTGCTCGTACTGTCTTGGTTCGTTTTAATCCGTTAACAACAGAGGTAAATTGGTTAGTTAGCAAAATATCACAACTGGATGTAGCTACTGCGGATTTGAAGCTGGGTCAATTAGTCACGATCCCCGTTCATTATAATGGGGAAGATTTAGGTGATGTTGCGCAACACCTCGGAATTTCTGTTAAAGAAGTGATCGAAAGACATACAGAAAATGAATATCAGGTGGCTTTTTGTGGTTTTGCCCCCGGTTTTGCTTATATGGTTTCGCAACATGCGCAGCTAAATGTCCCTCGTCGCTCATCACCACGGATCCGTATTCCTGCTGGCTCTGTGGCTTTGGCGGGGGAGTTTAGTAGTGTTTACCCACAAGCAAGTCCGGGTGGTTGGCAGTTGATTGGGATCACTGAAACGGCAGTGTGGGATTTGCAACGCACTGAGCCTGCGTTACTCAAACCGGGCTATCGCGTTAATTATGTTGATGCGGCTAAAACGAAGGTGACACATAGTTTGCCACGCACTCCGATATTTGATAGCAATACGGCTGCGAAAGATCTGACGATCATTGCTACTGGATTACAAACATTACTGCAAGATTTTGGACGTAAAGGGCAATCCGAACTGGGGATTTCAGAATCGGGGGCTATGGATAAAAGCGCTTTACGCACCGCTAACCGTATAGTGGGTAATGCTATCGATGAAGCCGCATTAGAGATCACGCAAGGTGGCTTTAAGGCTCAAGCGAATAAATCTTTGCTGGTGGCAGTAACAGGTGCCAGTTGTGAGGTTGAAATTACGACAGCTGATAACATTAAGTACATCGCATCACAGTATCAGCCTATCCATTTAGCTCAAGGAGACACTATTCGTCTTGGCAAAGCCACCGCAGGAGTGCGTAGTTATTTGGCTATACGGGGCGGAATTGACGTTGCGCCTATATTAGGTAGCCGTTCATTTGACACATTAGCACAGGTTGGTCCATCGCCATTGGTTAATGGACAAACGTTAGCAGTGAAATCAGTGCAGCTACAAACGGCGCTTGCGTTAAATGAGACACCTAGTTTGGCTTATCCAACCGCAGATGATGTGGTGACTCTTGATATTATTTTAGGGCCGCGTACGGATTGGTTCACTTCACAAGTCATTCAAGTATTAACTTCACAATTATGGCAAGTCACTGCGGATTCTAACCGTATCGGGTTAAGGCTTCTGGGGGACACTGCGATTGAACGAGAAAAACATCAAGAATTACCGAGTGAAGGAACCTGTATTGGTGCTATTCAGATCCCAGCAAATGGTCAGCCTGTTTTGTTCTTAAATGATCATCCTTTAACCGGCGGCTACCCAGTGATCGGTGCGGTTTGTGAATACCATTTAGATTTGGCGGGGCAAATACCCGTTAATGCCAAAATACAGTTTAACCCAATTAGAGCTTTTAAAGAGAGCGAAGGGAGCCGTGACGCTTATGCCTATAATTAATAACAATACCCAACATAAAGTGTTGATCGCGAACCGTGGTGAAATAGCGGTACGTATTATCCGTGCCTGCCGTGATATCGGTTTTGGTTCTGTAGCGGTTTATGCAGACATGGACATGAGTGCACTGCATGTTCAAATGGCGGATGAAGCTTATGGACTATCAGGTAATACACCAGCAGATAGCTATTTGGATATGCAAAAGCTGATTAATATTGCCAAAAAATCAGGTGCGACAATGGTCCACCCAGGCTATGGATTTCTATCTGAGCGAGCTGAATTTGCCCGAGAGGTTAAAAAAGCAGGGTTAATTTGGATAGGGCCAAATCCAGAAACGATCGAAGTATTAGGTGATAAAGTTAAGGCACGTCAACTTGCCATGCAGGTAGGTGCACCACTCGTTTCGGGAACGAAAGAGCCGGTTAAGAATGCACAAGAAGTCGTCGAATTTGCTCATGAAAATGGTTTACCCATTGCAATCAAAGCCGCATTTGGTGGTGGTGGCCGCGGCCTAAAAGTGGCATGGCAAATGGAGGAAGTGGAAGAGCTATACCATTCAGCAGTTCGTGAAGCGACCGCAGCATTTGGTCGTGGTGAATGTTTCCTTGAACAGTTTTTACATAACCCTCGCCACATCGAAGCGCAAGTTATTGCAGATCAACATGGTCATGTAGTTGTTGTGGGGACGCGTGATTGTTCATTGCAGCGCCGTAATCAAAAATTAGTCGAAGAATCCCCCGCACCATTTTTATCCGAACAGCTGCAACAGCAGATCATTAAAGCTTCCGTGGATATCTGTACTAAAGCCAATTATGTCGGCGCAGGTACGGTAGAGTTCTTATTAAGCCAAGATGGTAAATTATCATTTCTTGAGGTCAATACACGTTTGCAAGTAGAGCATCCAGTCACAGAAGAAACGGCAGGTATTGATTTAGTCCTTGAGCAACTGCGAATTGCTCAAGGGCTGCCATTAAGCATGACTGAAACACCAAAACCGAGAGGGCATGCATTTGAGTTCCGCATTAATGCGGAAGATGCAGGCAATGGTTTCTTACCGACACCGGGCACAATTTTGCGTTTTGATGCTCCTACAGGGCCGGGTGTCCGCTTAGATAGTGGTGTTGTTTCAGGATCAGTAATACCGGGTACATTTGACTCATTGATGGCAAAACTGATTGTTGTAGGTCATAGTCGTGAGCAGGCTATTCAACGGGCTCGCCGTGCGTTGGCGGAATTCGAGATTGAAGGTGTCGCTTCGGTACTACCATTCCATCGTGCTGTTATGCAACACGCTGACTTCTGTGAACAATTCAAAGTGCATACTCGCTGGATTGAAACAGAATTTAACGTTGATATTGCGCCGGCAAAACGTCAATTACCACAAAATAATAGTGAGTTGACACGTACCTTTATTGAAATCGACGGTAAACGCTGCGAGTTAGGATTGCCAGTACAGTTGTTAGCCGGTTTATCATTATCATCTTCTGAACCCGTGACAACCACAGCCAATAATGAACATCAGGAACATGAGGTTAATGCACCTATTTCAGGAGTGTTATTTAACTGGCTGGTGGCTGACGGTAATCAGGTATCACAAGGTGAAGTGATTGGGGTGATGGAGGCGATGAAGATGGAAGTACAAGTTATGGCGCATCGAGCGGGTACACTCAGATATATTGCACGCAAAGGCGATTACATTGATGCAGAAAATAAGATTGCTGAAATTTGCTAAGTCGTCGAAATAGTGGTGATTTTACTTTCTTCTAGGGGCTTTTAAAGTTGTAAAAACAACGCCCCTAAAGTGAGTTTAACGTGATTTGCGCTCAGGGAGCGAGCGTAATGGCGGATTAGGTGCAGGAACGCTGTGATGATCGTCTTTTTTTATCTCTTCACTATCACGATAGACTTCACCGCACATAAAATAGAGGTTGGGTCTTTTAGACTCAAGGTAGGATTTACGCGTTATACATTGTTGTTCTGTAAAAATGGACTCAGTGACGGGAAGTGCATCACAGGCATCAGTGCCACAAGGGCTAACCCACAATGCCCACCCAATGAGTACCATATGTCCTGCCATTCAAACTGCTCCTTCAACACATATATACTCGTCATACTTCAAGATGCCGGGTTGTTGATTGCGCTATGCTCGCCGAGTCACATAGTTCATCTATGCTCCCCATCTATCTTCGCTTGTCGCCTACCTGCATCTCGAATTATTTAGAGTATAAAGCCAAATATTAGGTCAAACACTGAGCTGTAGGTAATATACTCGTAATACGTCAACTTGCAGCGTTATCGATTATGTTCCCATTTGTACTAGTTACATCGTTCTCTATGCTTCTAGCGATTTGTTCACTTGCTACCGAGAGCTGTGCTCTCAATTCGTTAGAGTATTGGACGAATTGACAGTTGATAAATTCAGTTATTTGGTGACACCAAACTAGCCTTATTAAGATGAGTAAAGAATACACTTAATGGCTACGGAATAAATCTTATCATTGGATTCATCAAATGTATGTAATGGCGTGAAAATTCATTATAAATTGGCATTAAATACCAAATCAACAGATAGCAGCATTAATTAATGGTTATTGAACATCAAATATAATCAATCAGTTTATAATTAATAATGGAAGTGTTTAAAGAATAAATGATCACTTGTTGATTAATTTGCGTGCATCGATACTCGAATATTTTGGAACTGGTTCGCAAAAATACAAAATATTTCTCTAATTATTGTTGTTTTAAGAGATAGCTCATGACAATGATTAACGGTTTTATTTACGATAAAAAATAACTTATCACTAACAAACTTAGGTATCTAACAACAATGAATACCATGGAAAACGTTTTGACATTTTGGTTTGAGGAGTCAACACCAAAACAGTGGTTTGAAAAAAGCACAAAATTTGATGCAGTGATTACACAACGCTTTGCTGGCGTTTTGGATCGGGCTGCAAAAGGGGAGTTGGCATATTGGCGAATTTCGATTCGTGGTCGATTGGCAGAAATTATTGTACTCGATCAGTTCTCACGTAATATTTGGCGTGATACACCTAAAGCTTTTGCTCAAGACCAAATGGCATTAGTACTGGCTCAAGAAGCAATTAAACAGCCTGATTATAACTTATTGTCGTTGTCACAACGTAAATTTGTTTTGATGCCTTTTATGCATTCCGAATCCAGTTTTATTCATCAACAAGCGGTGGAGCTATTTCGCGGTTTAGGGGATGATAATACCTTGAATTATGAAATGCAGCATAAGGCAATTATTGATCGTTTTGGTCGTTATCCACATCGTAATGAGATAGTTGGACGTTTATCGACCAAAGAGGAGATCGCATTTCTCCAACAACCCAATTCGTCTTTTTAAGAGTAAATAGGTGAATCAATGGGGTATCTACAGTAAAGAGCCTGCAACAGCAGGCTCTTTGGTTTAACATGAAATTAAAAGAGGGGTTACATGGTGATTTGCCACAAATTATAGAAGGCAATACGGCCTGCTAGTTCAGCAAGTAGTACTGCGGCGGCACAAGTGGCTAAAGTGGCTTTTGGCGCACGTTGTTTTAATGCCATGCCGACAAAACCTGCTAATGCAATAACCAAAACAACGACTTGGAATCCCCAAAAACCAGTTTGTTCTGCACTTAGGGCCGGTCCACTTTCAGAAAGAAATGCTTGATATCCCGCACGGCTAGCGAAAATAACCACAGCACCAATTAAGAAAGAAGCAATCCCCAAACCACGAGCACCAATAGCAATTGCTAAAGCACCGCCACCAACTAACATCGTCATCCACATCTGGAGTGTTGTGTAACCGGTGTTCCAATTAGCAATTGAAGCAATATTATAAACTTGTGGAATTGACCAAACAAAAGCCACACCAGTTACTACGGTAGCAATATTGGCTAGCTCACGCAGTAGTGGTTTTTTATAAAATAGAGTAAAGAACAGTGTCGCTGCTGCACAACCAACAAATATACCGCTCAAAAATGCTTCGTTACTCATTGGTGAGCGACCAACACCGAGCAGCATATTGAAGAAACGTAATGGCTGCCCAACGTGTAGGCCACCAATACCTAAACCAATCACAACGACAATGAAGGCTAGGATATTGGCATTTTTCAATTGTTTTTCATCAATTGAACCCATTTTTTTGCTTAGATAAGCCAGCAAAAATAAACCCGCAGCGGACTGACCCAGTACGGTGAAAAAAACGAGTGGTAGTTCATGCATTTTACACCTCCGCAGGGTTTTTCAGTTCGCCACTTTTATCGCCAGATGGTTTCGCATCTTTATGTGGCTTGATGACAATATTAGGGTTTGTGATACTCGGGTCTGGCATTGGAGCAATACCACACTCAGTGCCATGCAATTCACGTAGCACATTAATATCATCAAAATCTAATGCACGTTGTGGGCATGATTCAACACAGACGGGTTTCATGCCTTTGGCTACACGTTCATAGCAGCCATCACATTTGCTCATCAGTTTTTTCTTTTCATCGTACTGCGGTGCACCATATGGACAGCGTAACTCACAGTAACGACAGCCTACGCATACAGATTGGTCAACCACCACAAGGCCATCTTCCGCGCGTTTGTGCATGGCACCTGTCGGGCAGCCTTCAACGCAAGTGGGATTTGAACAATGGTTACAAGAGATCGACAAATAGTAGCTATACACATTTTGCTGCCAAATACCGTCTTGTTTTTGCCAACTCCCCCCACCAAACTCATAAACTCGGCGGAATTTAGGGCCTAAATCGAGATCTTTTTCATCCTTACAACTGACCTGACATGTTTTACAGCCAGTACATTTTGTGGAGTCAAAATAAAAGCCATACTGTTTCATAAATTAACTCCTTAAGCGCGTTTCACTTCAACAAGGTTTGTATGTTGTGGTGTTCCTTTTGCCAATGGGGAAGGAACTTGTGAGGTGAGGGTGTTGATACAGCCACCTGTATCTAATCCTGCTGTGTCTAATGTACGCCATGCGCCTTGTGGCACAGCGATCACCCCCGGTAATACGCGCTCAGTAACTTTAACTTGGATCTGAATACGACCACGGTCATTGAAAATCTCTGCAATATCACCGTTATTTAAACCACGCTCTTGAGCATCAACTGGGTTGAGCCAAAACTGATGCGGGATCGCCTCTCGTAGCATCTCAACGTTAAAATAACTTGAGTGAACGTGACCTTTATCGTGGAAACCTGTCATTAACAGAGGGAATTTTTGCTGACTACGTTGCTGTTCAACACCTTCTTTGTTGACACAGTATTCAGGAATAGCTGGGATACGCTGTCCTTCTGGTAGCTCCCAGTTTTTTACGCGTTCAGCTAATTGTTCTGAATAGATTTCGATTTTGCCTGATGGCGTTTTGAGTGGGTTTGCCACAGGGTCATCACGAAAATCTTTTAGTGCAATATATTTTGAGGTGTCAGCAAATTGACGATCAATAATGCCTCCGCCATCAGTTTCGCTAAACTCAGGTAAATGCGGCATTTTTTCACGCGTTTTGTTGTAGCAAAACTCAATCCACTCTTCATAGCTACGACCTTCGGTGAATTGATCTTTAACTCCCATTTTTTCAGCGATTTCAGCTAAGACATCATAGTTAGGGCGGTTTTCCCACAGAGGCTCTATTGCATTTTGTAAGCGCACGAGATAGTGATAAGCACCACTCGCATAAGAGTTATTGATAAGGTCGTTAGTTTCAACCGGGGTTACGTCTGGTAATAATAGGTCAGCGTATTGTGCTGATGGAGTATTATGATTATCCCAGACTAAAATAAACTCACATTTTGATTCATCAGAAAGGATTTCATGGGTTTTATTCAAGTCAGCGTGCTGGTTACCAATGACGTTACTGGAATAGCACCACATAAACTTAATATCGTTATTCAGTTTATCGGCACCTTTAATACCCCCATTTTCAGCGGTCAGTTCTTTACCGCGAACAATCGCTTCAGTCCACATAAATGAAGGTAAGGTTGCCTTAACGGGGTTTGGTAAGCCGAAACCTGCAACAGGATAAGCGACACTGTTGCCCCAAAGACCCGTGTTGGTACCAGGACGACCAATATTACCGGACATGATAGGGAGCATCATGATAGAACGACACGCTTGCTCACCATTTTCTGTACGCTGTAGCCCCCAACCTTGTGAAATCCATGCATGATTGGAGTTACCAATTTCGCGAGCGAGTTGAATAATGCGTGATACAGAAATACCGGTGAGTTTACTTGCCCATTCAGGCGTTTTCGCTATGCCATCAGGTCCATTACCTAAAATATAATCTTTATAAGAGGCATTACGTGGTGCGGAAGCAGGTAGCGTGCTTTCATCCCAACCAACACAATAATCTTTCAAGAAAGCTTCATCAGTTAAGCCTTCTTGGATCATCACATAACCTAATGCAGCCACTAATGCGGCGTCAGTTCCCGGATAAATAGGGATCCACTCTGCACCAAGTGTCGTGACACTGTCTGTACGACGTGGGTCAATAATGATCACTTTTGCTTTACTCTTATCGAGCGCATTTAAAGTCTCATAAAATTGACCACCACCTGACATACGCGTTTCTGCAAGGTTATGACCAAACATCACCACGAGATCAGAGTTTTGAATTTCAGATAATAATGATTCTTCAACACTACCGTACACATAAGGGGTGATTTCCATTAATTGTGCATAGGAATAGGTGCCGTAGTCACCGAGAAAACCACCGGTTAGGCTAAGCAGACGTTTACAAGCGGCGCGTCCGTGTAGGTTAGCCCCTGTTGAGCCTGTACCATATTGATAATAAATAGCATCGCTACCGTATTTATCTATCGTATATTTGAGTTTTTCGGCGATGATAGTGGTGGCTTCATCCCAACTGATCTTTTTGAATTTACCTTCGCCACGTTTACCCACACGTACCATCGGATATTTTAATCTGTCAGGATTGTATGTTTTCCAGCGTACTGAACGACCACGCAAACATGGACGAATTTGATGTTCGCCTAAAGTAGAATCGTCATACATGGTTTCGTTGGAAATTCGGCTGATAACGCCATCTTTTACATGAACTTTTAGTGGGCAGCGACTACCACAGTTCACTAAACAGGCGCTATAACTGATTTTCTCACTGATTTCATCAGGCATGATTTCTGGTGTTTTTGCTTGAGCAGCAAAAGGGAGACTGATTGAGCCCGCGACCGCTGCTGCGGTTGCAACTGTTGCGGAGGCTTGAATAAATTCGCGCCTGCTCAACTCTCCTAAATGAGTATTTTTAGTAGTTTTATGCATTGACATTGCCTATATGTAAAGATCGATATCACTTTCTTACTTTTCATGTTAAAAAAAGTCGCGAATAAGTAACATGACCTACATCAACAATATCCCTGATAAATGAAAGACTATTGATTATTATCGCTTTAATTTATAAAGAGTTTTTGGGTGATTAGACTGAATAGTCACATTTAAATTATCTATCGTTATATCATTAAATATATAGAGGAGGGCATTAAAGGCAGGAAAAGAGGGGTTTCCCCCTCTGTAGATATACTACTTAAGTTGTAATTATATAAGCTAAACTAACTAATTACTGGTGAGTATCGGATAGTGAAACTTGTTGACCGATAGCCCGCATATCAGTACCTGTTGGTGACTGATGAACACGTAAATCAAACTGTGGCAATATCGAAAAGATATGGTCAAAAATATCTGATTGGATCCGTTCGTATTCTACCCATGCCGTTGTGTTAGTGAAGGCATAAATTTCAATCGGTAAACCATTGGAATCTGACTCAAGTTGCCTAACCATAATCGTCATTCCTTTATGTATATTTGGATGTGACTTCATATAGGCTTCAACATAGGCACGGAATGTCCCTATATTGGTGAGTCTGCGTTGATTAAGTGGCGTCGCTTTATCTTCAGGGATAGCAGAGTTGAATACGCTGATCTCAGAGATTTTATTATCCATATAAGGTTCAAGCAGATTGGCTTTTTCTAAAGAAGCGATCTCTTCTTGCCCAAGGAAATGGATACTGGTGGTATCTAGACGAACACTGCGTTTAATACGGCGGCCACCTGATTCCGTCATTCCTTTCCAGTTTTTAAACGAATCAGAAATTAACGCGTAGGTAGGTATGGTTGTAACCGTATTATCCCAGTTCTGCACTTTAACGGTAGTTAAACCGATATCAACAACCGCGCCATCTGCACCATATTTCGGCATTTCTAGCCAATCACCAATATTAACCATATTGTTGGCGGACAGTTGAACCCCCGCAACCAGCCCCATGATTGGGTCCTTAAACACCAACATCATGACGGCGGTCATTGCACCTAAACCGCTGAGTAAAATCAGAGGGGATTTACCAATCAGCAATGCAATGATCATAATCGCAACCAGTACTGTTGCAATCAGTTTGACACTTTGAAAAATACCACGTAATGGCAAGTGAGCTGTTTTCGCTGCACGTTGTAATACGCTATGCAATATATCGAGAACAGAGTAAAAAGTTAGCAAACCGAAAAGCATACACCAAGCTTGCGAAGCAACAGTTAAAATCTGTTGAGGAGTAGAGCCTGCATGCAACCACAATACCGCTTGGATATTAACCACAACACCTTGAATAACAAAGGCGATTCGGTTAAATAAGCTAAATTGAGTTAATTGGCGTTGCCAACCTTGGCCTTTTTTCTGACCTTGCTTTTCTATGCGAGGTAAAATGATTTTATGTAAGATGAAATGCAAGATCAGCGCGACGACGATGATCAAACCTAGCACCATGAGAAGTGAAGCAATATCGGCATAATCTTGATTGAACTGGCGTACCCAGTCTAGCAGTTGCTGCTGCATGTTTTCTCCTTCTAATTGACATCAAATAGACTCGTCATAGTTCAAGTTGAAGCAGTCAATAGATGTACAAATCGCTGAGTTTTCTAGCGCTCCTAGCGATCATCATTTAGCGTTTAGCTACACCTCGAATTATTTAGAGTAGATGTATTAAGTGTTTAATGCGATAACCTACTGAGAAACAATAACATAAATTTAATAACACTTCATTGCTTATGGTTAAAAAAACTGAGGTAGTTAAAAATAAAAGTTAAAAATAGGTTGAAAAAGGTAAATGTAAGTTATAAATAAATAGATATACCATCAGGCAGGATATTATAAATAGCGTGGCCTTATCAAGCCTAAATTTACTTATAATTACGTATTATGGGATAAATTCCGATTGTTGAAAGTTGTTTGCCCGACTAATTTAAGCGCAATGAGTCGCGGGAGACGTAATCATGAAACAAACAACAATTAGCAAGTATTTACTTTCTGCTCTACTAATGATGAGTAGCGGGCTATTACCTTATACTGCACAAGCTGATCCAAAAGGTCATCATGGTGAAGGAAATGGGCGTCAGAAAAATTATTATGAGAACTCACACAACCATAAACACAATGAGCGCGGCAAAAAGCATCATGAAAAGAGATATTACCCAAATGAAGTTATCGTTGTTCAGCAACCAGTATCACCGGGATTTAATATTAATTTAAATTTTGGTTCAGTAAGACCAATAGCAGTTGATTATGGTATGACAGGCTATTCACGTTTACCTCCGGGGATTGCAAAACAGGTTATTGTGGGAAGACCTTTTCCACCCGGTATTGCTAAGCGACGTTTACCAAGGCATTTTGAATCACGTCTACCTGTTTATGATGGTTATGAATGGCGTATGAGTGGCCGTGATTTGGTGCTAATGGCGATAGGAACCGCAGTGGTTGTGAAAGTGATTGAGGACGTTTTTGAATAAAAAAACAGCCTTAAAGTCATTTAAGGCTGTATTGCAAAAAATGCAGATACTCATCATAACTGAAGTTAATTTGAGTCAAAAAACGCTAAAGATGAGGTAATAGGAAAACGTGGTCTTACATAAAACGTTTTGCAAGTAATTCAATGACTTCTTGAACATTGCTAATAAATTCTTTGATGGTATTCATGGAAGCTCCAAATGTTAGATTGTGATCTAGATCACTTGAGAGCATTCTAACTTTTAGGAGTGTAAAGTCAAGCATGTGACTAAATAATTTTTTAATATTTAAAAATTATTTGATGGTAAGTGGGTGCGATAAAAATACCACTTACCATCAATATACTCTTTCAGGCCGCTGACAAACGTATTCGGTTTGTCGGCAGTCTTGAAATAAACGAGGAAAATCAATTTATTGATTTTCGACTGATCACACGGAGCGGGAAAAAACTCGTTTTTATCCCACTTCGTCAACGACTACATTATTTGGCGTTTTTCTTGAGTGCACCCGCTAGCAAGAATAGGTTAAAAGAGCTAAATAGTAACTCGATCCCGATAAATAATGTTAATAGGGTAATTGATGTTTGAGCGTTACCGCTAAGTAGCATGTAGGCAATGATAAAGTCTAAGATACCGATCAATATATTCATCATCCCCGCCGCTGAGCTAAATAACTTAGCACCAACAAAGAGACGAATTACCCCACCGATAATAAATAACACAGCTACAAATACCGCAAGAAATAGCAAACTCTGTAGCGGATCAGTAATAAACGCATAACCTAAGATAAGATAGGCAATACCTGCGATTAAGCTAAAAAATACTGAAACATTGGCATACAGGCGGTTGAAAACAATATTCAAAATTACGGCAACGCCACTGATTAATAACATGACACCAATTAACGAGCTAAAAGCGATACCTGATACGATGGGATTAGTAATACAAACTACGCCCCCGACTAACAATAGTAAGGCAACTAGATAAATAATGGTTCTATGGCCCTTTAACTGTGATTCGGCAAGATTTTTGAGTTGGTTCTGATTGAGATTAAGCATAATAAATTACTCCCTTACATCAAATAAAGAGTGATTGAATAGGGTGATTAGAATTAATGCTAAAAATATAGACCATTAGTAGGTAATTCAATAACTATTTCACAAAATTAATAAAAAATACCTATTGCTAATACTCGCTGTTATCGTTAGACATGACTAATTGAATCAATAAATGGCGCATCTGTAGAATTATTGCTCTAGTTTAGAGTTTTATCTGTTGGGATTTGAACTGATTTGCGAAGGAAACCAAAATTCATGGTCAGTTTAAGATAGAGATAGATAGTTAATGTTTTTTGATTTAGATGGATAACTCAATTGTAGGAAAGCCAGAAGTATTAACTCACTGGCTTTGAGAAAGGAATATAAAGTTTGAAGGCTATTTAATCTTCCCTTGCAAAAATTCTGATAGTGAAGATATTGTGGCCATTCCTTGGAGTGCTTGTAAGCTTTGTTGATGTAATTCAAGGGTTGCTGCGGCACAAAGTTCATCAATGACAGTTACTTGATAACCGAGGTCATGAGCCAAGCGGGCGCTACTCTGAATTGCCATTAATGTACTCACTCCTCCAAACAAGATGTGGTTAATATTATTTTCCTTTAACCAATGATCTAATTTATTGCCTGTAAAGGCACTAACACCTTTTTTTATCATAATCAGATCACGTAACTGGACATCTAATTCGTTGACCCATTGACAACCTACACTACTGAGTTTTAATGCTCCCAATGCTTTTGCACGATTAAACATTGGCGAGCCAGCAGGGATATCATGATAATCATCCGCGAAGCCAACTTTGACCCAAATAATAGGAATATCGTTCTCGCGGGCATAAGCAGCAGCTTGATTAGATTTTTCAATCACATTACGTTCTTGAGTTTGTTGATAGCTGGTATTTGATAAACCATTTTTACCGACTATTTCTTCAATCAAGTCAATAATAATCAGAGCTTGTGACATGTGTTTTCCTTCAGTGAATACTTATTATCTAAATTTTAATGACCCAATGTGTAGGTATATCAACGTAGAAACATAAAGTATATCAACATTAAGGTAAATCAATAATAAAACCCACGCCTTTTTTCTCTAAACCGTCGGTTACGCGGATCACCGCATTAATTTTGGTTGCTAAATTTTGTACGATTGAAAGCCCAAGCCCACTCCCAATTTCTGTTGTTCCAGGTACTCGATAAAAACGAGAGAAAATAAGTTGGCGACTTTCATCGGGTATTCCTCGTCCATTGTCCTGTATTGTAATCGTGGCCCCAAAAGGGGTTAAGTCCTTAATAGTTATTTTTATTTTGCCTTTTTTATCACTATATTTAATCGCATTTTCTAGCAAATTAGTAAAAATGGTACTTAAGGCTAATTTATCGGTAGTAATTAAAACGCAACTAGGACTTTGTAACTCAATATCAATGTTCTGGTTAATTGCATGTGGCACGTGTAATGAGGTGATATGAGAAATTAATACAGGTAAATCTATAAGCTCTTTGTTTAAGGGAAAATCTTCAGCTTCTAAACGCGCTAAATCAATCAGCTGGTGGGACAACGATGCTGCGTGATTTAATGTCGCCTGCATATCTTTAATAATTTCTTCTTTTTCTTTTATATTTTGTATTTGCATGAGCAAATGGAGTTGAGCAATAACCGCGGCAATCGGAGTTCTTAATTCATGGGCAGCATCAGCCATAAAGCGTTTTTCACGTTGATTCGCAGAATCAACACGAGACATTAAATTATTAATTGCTGTAATAATAGGGCGAATTTCTTTGTATTGTTCTTTTACTTCTATTGGTGTTAGATTACCGGGCTGACGGCTGGAAATAATGGTTGCCGCTTGCCTTAATGGCCGTAAGCTAAAATAAGCTGTAACAATGATGGCAATCAGCATAAGACCTAAAATAAATAATAAGGGAATGGCTGTCCCTTCAGCCGGACTACCGATTATCGATTTGCGATCAAAATAGGATTCACCTAAGATCACTTGGATCGTGTGTGTATTATTCCATGCAACAGTGAAATGCCATTCAGGGTATTGTTTTTTTAAATGTTCGAATGTCGTTTCAGCTGAAATATTAATCTCATCACTATTACGATAAAGGACATCACTTTTGCTATTGCGAACGACAACGAAAGGTTTATAAGATACCTCTAATCCATTCTCCATCGCATCGGTATACATTTTTTGTAAGGAGGTGGCGATTTGTTCAAAATATTCAGGATTGTTAGACACCGCACCTAGCGTATCCGCAAAACCCTGAGTCACTATTTTTTGTTGGCGATTAAAGTCATCGTCAATATCCGGTAGGTAGAAAAATTGTAGCCATCCTACAAACAGCACCCACAATAAAACGACAGAGCTTATCTGTAAGAAAAAAGTATAGATAAAAAAGGATTTAACTTTCACTTGGTTGCGCTTCTTTTTTGAGTAAATAACCAATACCGCGGATCGTGATAATGCGGTCTTTACCTATTTTACGGCGTAAATTATGAATATGGACTTCGAGAGAATTGCTTTCAACTTTATCATCTAGCCCAAATAAGCGTTGTTCGAGATCGGCCTTACGCACCACATTATCGGCATTTTTCACCAGTTCATATAATAATTGATATTCTTTACCTGAAAGTAATAGTAATTGCTCATTCAGTGATACTTGATGGTTTAATGGGTTTAGTTGGAGATTATCCAGTTGCCAAATTTCAGAGGAAAACCCAGCCATACGGCGGCTGACTGCTTTGACTCGAGAAATCAACTCAGGCATTGCAAATGGTTTAGTTAAAAAATCATCCGCACCGGAATCTAGACTAGTTACCAAATTATCCATTTGATTACGAGCGGTTAGGATAATAATTGGAATTGACTGACCCGAATTTCTCCAGGCGATTAATGCTTCATTGCCATCACCGTCAGGTAAGCCTAAATCTAATAACATCAAGTCGAAATTACGTGTATTTAATTGATGTTTTGCGTCAGAAAGTAATCGAACCCATAGCGGGTTAAAGCCAGCCAACTCTAAACCACGGCATAGCGCTTTGCCTAGTTGAAGATCATCTTCAACTAATAAGATATTCATTTTATCACCTCTATAGACCTAGAGCGCGGTATCAATAGGTAGTCATTTATTAACGATTATAATCGTCATGTTTTAATTTGTCGTACTTTTCATTTGTGGATAGAAACGATGTCTATTCGTGCCCGTCACACAGTTTTTCATCTTGTCAGCGCCTCACTAACTTATTGCCCAGCGGCATCTCGAATTATATAGAGGTTAACCCGACAAAACTAATGGCGTCTTTAATAAATCCTTAAGGTTGGTTTAACCAATTTTTAAGGTAAGAAATATGAATAAGATTATTATCTTAGCACCTACTCAGTTATTGGAATAAAGAAAATGAAATTAAAACTAATTGAGATCCCTATTTTTGTGATGGTTATTTCCATTGCGTTGGTTTTAGTCGGGAAAAATATTGAACATACATCAAAAACATCACTATCAATGCTTTCATTGAAAGAAATTAATACCTGTAAAAGAGAGAAGCAGTGTATTACCACTGGAAAAATCACGGGTGGAATAAAAAGCGATCTTAACCCAATAAAAGAAATTAGAACTTTTATTCGTAAAAAAATATATTAATAAAATAATCTAGGATTTATTAATGAAAAGATTGAAAACGGTAGCAACGATTGTTGTAGGGCTATTGCCGCTTAGTAGCTCTATGGCAGGAGAAAGTGTTTTGGTATTAGGTGGCGGAGCTTCTTTTATGCCAGCCTATGAAGGATCAAGTAAATATTTGTTTTCACCGCTGATTGATTTGAATTATGGGTACATTTCTGATGATTATGGTGTATTCAGCATAGGTTTAGAGGGGGCTGAGTGGGCAATAGGAATAACAGAAAGTCTGACTTTTTCTAGCCGAATCGGTTATGACGCAGGTCGTGATGAAAAAATTGGTATTTTGGGAAGTAAAAATGAAGATCTCAAAGGAATGGGGGATCTTGATGGTTCAATGACCGTCGGTGCGGAAATTAATTACAGCATAAAGGATTACCAATTATACGCATCTGTTGATATGGCAACCTCAGATCGTAAATATGGTGGTCGTGATATTGGTCGAACGGTGAATGTAGAGTTAGGTGGGATAGGTTACTATCAAATAAATGATAAGTGGGATGTTGAATATACGCTGGCTACTGTGTGGGGAAATAAAGCATATAATCAAGCCTATTTTGGTGTTTCTAAACAACAAGCTAATCGCTCACGTTTTAAAGAGTACGATGCAGGTAGTGGATTTAAAGATATTCATAGCGGCGCGATTTTAAATTATAACGTCAATGAAAATATGATCCTTTATACCGGCATTGGCGCTTATTACCTTGTTGGCGATGCAGCAAAAAGTTCGCTCACTGAACAACGTTTAGGCTGGGTAGGTCTAGGCGGTATTAGGTATACATTTTAGACCATCATTATAATTTAAAGCACCTATTGATAATGAAAGGAATGTTGAGTTAATGGCCTCACATTCCTTTCATTGGTATTGAATGTGTGGGCTATTCCTCTGGATTTTGTTCAGGGATCCAGCCATCATCCATCCAAATTTCTTCTAATATTTCTTCAATGCGAACTTTATCTTGCGCTAATTTAGTTCCTGAAATATTAATGCGTTGACCTGAACTAAAACCAACGCGAGTGACCATATCGGGATATTGCGGACTAAGCTTCCGTGCGACTTCAGCCTCTAGAGCTTGCAGCATCACATCACTTGGTTTTTGTGGTGCATTTTTATCAAATAAAATTTCAATGCGTAACATATTCACCTCAACTCAATACTGTATTGATATACAGTATTTTTAAATTGAGTGAGGGATAAAGTCAATATCTGGATGATAATATTTTTTATAATTTGAAAGGCATCTAAAATATAATGGAGGGGCTGTTAATTTATCCAATTAAAAACAGTAAGTTAAGATATTGACTTGTTGATGAGATTAAAAAAAACCAGTTGCTAGCTGATTGAGTTTGGGTATGCTAACCATCATTATTTAACGAAATAAGAATGGGTTTAGCACGTAATGTTGATAGTAAAAAGACTGAGTAGTAAAGATACGTTAGAAATAGCCAATATCAATCATCTCTATGATTCAGCATTTCCAGCTTATGAAAAAAGAAGTTTTCAAGGGCGGCAATTGATCCTTAATCATCAAGATTATTATTTATACTATTTTACTGAGAACGAGGTATTTATAGGTTTTGTTGAGTGCTGGAAAATTAATGATTTTTATTATGTTGAGCACTTTGCCATATCTTCTAATCTACGAGGTAATGGATATGGGCAAAAAATATTGCAACTCCTGAGTAAGCAAGTGAACAATATTATTTTAGAAATCGACCCTGTTATAGATGAAATAAGCCGAAAAAGATTACGTTTTTATCAGCACTGTGGTTTTAAGCAAAATGAGTATCAGCATTTTCATCCAAGTTACCATACCGAGTTTGCACCACATCAATTAGAGGTTTTGAGCTTTCCAACCACTATTGATTGGCAAGTTTACCAACAATTTAATCAAAAACTTGCCGATGTGGTGATGGATCCTGCATTGCTATAGCAATAATAATCGGTCTATTGGTGAATTAATCTATTAATTTGCAGACATAAATTAATTCAGGATCATCGTCATCAAGGTTTTCAATAACTCCACTTGCTAAAAATTGTGTATGATTTAACAAGGCTTGCATAGCTGTATTAGATTGATTAGTGGAGGTAAATAGTTTGCTAGTTGTGCAAATGAGTTTGAGCTGATTGATCAGCTCAACGCCTAAACCAAGACGCCGAAATTGCTTGCTCACCATCAACATCTCAATAAATCCAAAATCAAAAAAGTGATAATGCAAAACAGCATAAGCATAAATTTGTGTTTCTTGTTCAATTAAATAACAATTTTTATCTGCTACCCACTGAGCAATTTTTAGTGCACGTTCGTGGGTTTTTATACTGTCAATCTCAATTAAGCCATCAATATCTTGTGGAGTTGCAAGGCGGAAGTGATTCAAAACAAGTTCCTATTGATAAAGTAACGCGATATCAGCCAACAAAGACTGAAATTTGTGTAAATATAGCTAAATAGAATATTTAAGTATGATGAATAATGATAGTGTGCATAGGATAAAAATAAATTTATTGGGGCTGTTATGAATCTATTTAACCAAGTTCTTAATAGTAAAAAGGTAGGGTGGTTAATCACCATTATTGGTATCTATTTTACTGGTTTCCCACCAGAAGATAAAAATCAACAAGATGAACGCAAGTAAGAGAATAGCGTACCTAAAAACGCAGTTGATGATTAATTATACTTATTCATATAATAACTCCGTATAAACGAGGGAGTTAACCATGTCACAAAATATTTATGATAATCCACAGTTCTTTGCCGGTTATGCAACGTTACCTCGCTCTATTCATGGCTTAGCAGGTGCGCCAGAGTGGGAAAAAATGCAACAATTACTCCCCTCTCTTTCAGCTAAAAACGTGCTTGACCTTGGTTGTGGCTATGGGTGGTTTTGCCGATGGGCGGGTGTGCAACAGGCAAAATCGGTTACTGGACTTGATTTATCCAGTAAAATGTTAGCAAGAGCGATCGAGCTTACTCAAGATGATAATATAGTTTATCAACAAGCCGATTTAGAAACACTTTCGTTAGCTAAACAACAATTTGATTTAGTATATAGCTCGCTGACACTACACTATATCGTAAATATTTCATCTTTAATTTCAACTGTTTTCCAGTCACTTAAACCTGGCGGCCAGTTTGTATTTTCTGCTGAACATCCTATTTTTACTGCGGCTATCCATCAAGGTTGGTGTGTTGACAATGAAGGATATAAATCATGGCCTGTAAATCAATATCAGATAGAAGGAGATAGAAGGACGGACTGGTTTGCGGAAGGGGTAATAAAGCAGCATCGTAAGTTATCCAGTTGGATAAATATGTTGGTTAAAACTGGTTTTGAAATCATTGAAATAGATGAGTGGGGGCCTACAGCTGCGCAAATTGCAGAAAATCCGTTACTTGAAGAAGAGCAAGAACGGCCAATGTTGTTTCTATTAAGTGTACGTAAACCACTTTAAACTGATCATCAGATAGAAGCTTTAGCATATAAGGGGTTGAGCTTCTATTTTTTCCATTGACGTCGTAAAAAAATAAAGAGAACTACGGCAATAATGATAAGTAAAAACCACGTTAAAGAAGAGTGTATCGGTAAGGCGAGTATCGCTGAACTAATAAAATATCCGCAAGAAACAATAATGACCCCCCATAAGGCTCCTCCCAAAATATTTAATATAAAAAATTTAAATGGATTAACTTTACTCGCGCCAATAATTATTGGGCCCACGGTTCTCAAGCCATAAGCAAAGCGAATAGCGATAATAATGAAACTTTCATGTTGACGGATCAATTGTTGGACACGATTGATTTTTTTCTGATGACGGTGAAATTTAGGTAAGATCCGAGAGCCAGCAAAGTAACCAACGTAAAATAAAACATTATCACTGACTATGCCCCCTAAAGCGGCAAATAACATCACCCAAGGGTAATAAAGTAATTGGTTATGAGCAGCAACGCCAGATAGAAAAGCGGCGGTCTCACCTTCTATCATGGCACCAAAAAAGGTAGCCCAATAACCATATTCTGTGATCCAATTTGTGAATTCTGCTGTCATTTTTACCTAATTAGTCTAAAAGAAACTCGCTGAAATATTGATACATAACCCTAATATTGCCATATTGAATACAAATGAAATAACGGACTGAAGTAATACTGCTCGGCGCATCGGGCTTGAGGCGATTTCCACATCAGCAGTTTGCGATGCTACTGCAATGGTAAAAGAAAAATACATAAAGTCCGAATATGTTGGGGCAAGGATCTCATCAGGAAAACGTAGCCATGGTTGTTGCTGATTTTCATTACTATAGTATAGGTGTGCATAATGCATCGTAAAGCCCGCAGGGAGTAATAGCCATGAAGAAATGAGTGTAGAAGCGGTGAGTGCATAGGGCACAAATTTATCGGTTTTCGGAAAGTCGCCATGTCCACCTAATGCAAAAAATAATACCAGTAAACTGACACAACAACCAGCAACGAGGAAAAAGATCACCATACGAGCACTTTCATCTTCGACTTTAGTGATTTCTCGAATGTTCTTAGTTTTACGATTAATTATGCGAGCAAAAAGAAATAATAAATAGATCCAAGCAAATGCGTTCCAGCTTAGAATTAAGCACATCATGGTATTTTGGTAGGGAAGTAATGCAACAAAAGTCGCAACTGCAACAAATAAAGAAATAATAAAGCGAGGCCTTGAATGAAATGCATGATGAAAAAGATGAACTATTCGAAAGATGTAACGTAACATGATGCATTCCTTAACATGAACAAAATAATTTTATTATATCAAATGGTTGAAGTGATGTTGTAGAGAATTTACTGGTGCTTTTATTGAGGGGATATACTGGATAAAGTTACATTTTTGCTATATATAAACTCCAATTAATCAATAACTGATGGTTAATACAATAGATTATATTGCTAAAAATTGAGGTAGTTTTCAAATAAATTGTTATACTAGCGAAACTATTTTATAGCTTCGTTTTGCGAATTTTTTATTAGTGAGTTATTTAGATCGTCTTTTTATGAATAAAATATTTTATGTCATTATTGCTTTATTTCTTCTTGGTTCTGCTTTTTTATTTGGTATGACATTAAATTATAAAGATGACAGCAACATGATTGAACGTGTTGAACGTACAGTATTAGGTTATTTAGAAAATCCTAAATTAGAAACATTTAAGGATGTAAGTTACCATTTTAATAAAATCTCACATAATGGTGGAGAGGTTGGCTACGTTTGTGGATTTGTTTCACGACATTATGATTTTTCAAGGAAAACAGAAGATAAGCGTTTTATTGTCAAAACATATACTCGCCCCGATGGCGCCATTAATATTTCTATACCTGTTATTGATGGGATAGATGAATTGTTGACAGAAGCCCAAGTGGATGGCCTATGGACTAAATATTGTGAAGCACCGACCACCAAAGCGATCCAGTAACCTGAGTATGCTGAAAAAGTATATTGAACTTACTTAATATACTATTTTTCTATTAATAGAATAATAGTATCATTTCATTTCTATTTTTCATTATGCCAATCAGAAACACTATTTGATTAAACATGGTTAATGTTGATTTAATCTGAGTGCGTTTCCTTTATATACTCTAAATCATTCGAGTTGCAGTCGACACTGCTGCAACTTGAAGGATGGCGAATATAGCTGTACTTTGCCCAATAGATAGTTAATTACAATAAAGATTAATTATAGGTTAGTATCACTTCACATCACGGTGAGTAAGTGCCATGTATGTTGAACGATATGTCCAACTTTTAGGGTACGGTTCACCCTAGTGGGGTTTTTATTGTTTGAAATCTGTATTTATCTTAATATTCACGTACTTAACTTAAATGGAGAAGTGTGTGAAAAAGTCCTTGCTATGTTTAATATTTGTATCTTGCTTTGCAATGAGCAAAGAAAGACGTCCTTTTGTAGAAACTGTAAACGAGTTAGCTGAGTCTATTTGTAATTCATCAAGCAATGTAAAGCAATGCAGAAGCGACATGAGCAGGATAATTGTTTATTCGTTTGTTTCAGGTTGGATTGATCTTGACTGTCAGGCTAGAGGTGGTGAGATAAAAGCCTCAGGAGATGAAAACAAAATAAAAGCGTGCAAAGATGCTAGTGAATTTGTGCAAAGATTGCCTCGATATGACGATGACGACTAAATCTTAAAATCTAGCCAACCCTTGGGCTAATAATTCTACGATGCCTCTTAACTGAGGCATTTTGTTTTTTTACTACCTTCGGGCTATTATAAGTTAAATTAATCTAACATAGAGGCAATAAATGAAAGTTATAATGCCTTGTTTATATTTGTTTTTTCTATTTGTAAGTGTTTTTCCATCTAATGTTTTAGGTGATGACGTGGTGAAAAATACAAAACCAGATAAAATCAAAGAATTTAAACAAAAGCAAAGCAATGATTTTAAGGAATTAAAAGAGAAGATCATTGAGAATGAAAATAAAGGATTACCGCTTCTAATTGATAGTCATACGATGGTGACAAACGTATTTCAAGAGGACGATTATATTGTCATGACATATGAAATTAAAGGCATTCCAATTGAGATTTTTAAAAGTGATACTGCAGTAGAAAATGCAAAGAAAATTCTTACAGCAAATTATTGCCAAGATGAATCCAATATGAATTTATGGAGAGTGGTGTTTTCTTCCGGCATTCGACATTTTTACTACATTGATGGCAAAGAAGCGATGAGTGTAGAAATTCAGCCAAATGAGTGCTATCAAAGTATTAAAAAGGTAAATTGATAACAATATTTATAAAAGCTACTTAAAGTTGAGCGCGAAGACTATGAGTATTGCGATATTCCGAATGGGCATTGGATCGACGTTCGCGTAAACATGCCTAGTAACTCTATCTACAATCTCAAGCAAGCAGAAGCAGAGCGATTAGCAAAAGAAGCCGCAGAGAAGCAAGCTGAAGAAGAGGCTAAGAAGGCTGAATTGGAAGAGCTGGACTGTGAATAAAACAACAGGTAACTAAGTCGGACTTTTACCCGACTTTTACCCACCTCAAATTTCACCCACAAAAAAACCAACCCTAACAGGTTGGTTTCTCTATAAAAAGTTGGTCGGCATGATAGGATTTGAACCTACGACCCCCGACACCCCATGACGGTGCGCTACCAAGCTGCGCTACATGCCGAACTTTGATTTATACTACTCATTTTGCTTATGAAAGCAAGGCTTCACTTGCTCGACTGATTGATTTTTAAGCGTTAATTTTCATTAAACCGCTTTAGTTCGGTAAAAATTTTCAGTAACTGAGCAAGATCAGGTTTTTGATTTTTAACTTCATTGCCTTGCAAATCATAGATGCTAAATTGGCCATTTTTGTCCATATAGAGCGTTGCATCATTTGTCGTGATCACCACATCGTTATTGCTGCCTGTAATGACCCAAGGGTACTTGCGGTCAGGACTGAATAAGTCTTCCCCTTGGCTATAATCGTCAGGTGAATTGGACACATGCAGTAAACGTTGCATGATGGTTGTTAGTACATCTTGATGGCTAGTGAGTTTATCAATTTCCTGGCTAGGGGTATTCGGCCAATAGATAAACAAAGGAACTTGCATCTTTTTACGATCAAACTGCTTACCGCTAAACCAATCATCAGCTTCAGACTCGCCATTATAATTTGCAGTGATAACTACAATGGTATTTTTCAAGCGACCATCACGGATCAAGGTTTCAACAATTTGGTTGATTTGGTCATTGGTTTGTTTACTGCCTGGTTGTCCTTTGATATTTAAGAAGGAGAACCAAGGTGACTCACTCTTCAATCCGCTTAACCATGTACTCCATTGCGTGATGGTTTGTGTATCACTATCAGCCGCTTTGGTTGGTAATGAGTAATCCGCTAAAATGGCTTGGCGGAATAATGGAGAATTAAAGCCATCTGTTGAGAAGAGGCCAAATTGATACCCTTGATGCTGCAATGCTTCAATCAGTACAGAAGCATGACGTTCATTAAGGATATTATCGAAATAACTGGCTGAAATACCATAAAATAGGCCAAATAGGGCGCTATCGTTACGTAAACCGGTGGTGTAGTGGTTGGTAAAGTCAGTACTCATCTCTTTAAACGCTTTTAGCGATGACATGTTATTTTGTTGGGTTTTATCACCCAAGTTATCAACCACGACTAGTAGTAAATTATAACCCATGCCTTGATCATAATAGCTAAGCGGTTTCAATGGATACTGAAGTTTTAAAGCGGTAGGGCTACCTTGCTGGAAGACACGGTTTTGATGTTCAGATAAGTCTAATAAGCCATATCTATCCAGCAGTTTTCGAGCCGTCATTGGTTGTGATAGCGGGTAATTATAACGTTGCATGGTAATAGGGCGATAGAAATTAGCATCAGACCATGCATACATAAGGTGCGACATCACAAAGGTGGCAATAAATAGCCCTGCGAGTGGTTTACCAAAGGTTTGTCTATTCAAACTGCGTAGCTTTTGCCAACTCCAAGTTGCAAAAAGCATTTGAATAAGAAAGATGATAGGGATCGCGATAAACATCAATTGCCACTCGCGTGCCATCTCCCCTTTTTCAGGGTTGATCACCAGATCCCAAACCTGTGGAGTCAGGTGTAAACCAAATTGGCTAAAGACTCGAATATCAAAGATTAATAAGGTTGTACCCGCGGTGGCGAGCGCAACACAAATAAGCCTCAGCAGCCGCTGAGACATAACAATAAAGGTCAGTGGAAAAACAATCAGTAAGTAGCAGGCAAAAACGACAAAACTAAAATGGCCAATCCAACTGACGAAGGCAAAAATGCGCCCGGCGAGCGTGTCGGGCCAATCAAAAATAAACAGATAGCTACTACTTAGCCCTAGGCTGAGCAGGATATTAAAAAGTGCAAACCAGTGCCCCCAACTTATCATTTGGGAGACTTTATCACGGTAGCGCTGATGGGTGACCATACTGTTTATTTCGTTAATCGATTAGTGAGACTGATCTTCTTTGACAGAAGACAGTAACGCGTTGGCAAAAGAGTCGGCAATCATTTTACGTTGCGCTGGTGCGACAGATGTATTAAGTAGATTGGTGACCATGTTACCCAACACCATTAGTGAAAGATCTACTGGAGTATGGTTTTTTTCTAACACGCTGACAAGCTCAGCGAGCAAAGTTTCAACTTTTTCATCACTATAGCGAGATGACTGTGGCATAAATTCTAACATCCTAAATTATTAAAAGCTCACCTATGATAGCGTATAGCGGGATCTTTTTCTTCATTCTTCGCAAGAAATTTATATTTAAGTGAGGATCATGATTATTAAGATTATTTGAGTGAGTATTAGTTCATTGTTAGTGTGTAAAAATGTGCATAAATGACGGTTTAGGTTGCAGATAAATAGCATCAGTGTTTGAATACGCGCGATAATATTTCTGCTTGAACAAGGAGCCTACAATGAGTCTGGAAATTTCCCAGATAGCTTTACATCAGTTGATTAAACGCGATGAACAGACACTTGAAGTGATGCTGCGCGACTCTTTATTGTCAACCGATAACGTTGTGCAAGACATGATGGCAGAATTACACCGTGTATACAGCGCTAAAAGTAAAGCTTTTGGTGAGTTCAATGAAGAAAGCGAATTGGCAGATGCGCTGAGATTATTACGCAAAGGTGAAGAAGAATTCCTTGGCTTCAGTCGTGCGATGACCGTACGTTTAAAAGATGAACTTGCTAAATATCCTTTCGCAGAAGGGGGCGTGGTTCTATTTTGCCAATATCGTTATCTGGCGGTTGAGTATTTATTGATTGCTGTTTTAAGTAGTTGTGACAGCATGTTTGTTACCGACAGTCTTGACCTATCGACCACGCATTACCTTGATATTCCTCATGCTGATATCGTGGCACGTATCGATTTGACTGAGTGGGAAACCAATCCTGAATCATCGCGTTATCTTACTTTTTTAAAAGGGCGAGTAGGGCGTAAAGTTTCTGATTTCTTTATGGATTTCTTGGCAGCATCGGAAGGATTAAACGCTAAAGTACAAAATAAAGGTTTAGTGCAAGCGTTAGATGACTTTTGTGATAATGCGCAAATGGATAAAAATACCCGCCAAGTTTATCGCCAACAAGTGCATAATTACTGTACAGAGCAATTGCAGTCAGGTGAGGAAATTGAGCTGCAAGCGCTATCTAAAGAACTTCCTATTGTTGAAGAACAGTCTTTCGGTGACTTCGCGCGTCAAAATGATTATCAACTTGAGGAAAGTTTTCCGGCCGATAGGGGAACACTGAAACAACTGACGAAGTTTTCGGGCAGTGGTGGTGGGATCACGATAAGTTTTGATGCGATGTTGATGGGGGAGCGTATTTTTTGGGATCCGGTGACGGATACTTTGACAATTCGAGGCACGCCACCTAACTTACGCGATCAACTGCAACGTCGCAGCAAGTAATATGTTACTAGAAATAAATAACGCCGCAATTGCGGCGTTATTTACTCGGCGTCCCGAAAATTTCTAAAGCTCGGCTTGTGGCTTTAATTAAACGCGCAGGAAGTCAATGTGCGTCACTTTTGGCTTGAACGGGTGACGTTGAACTGCCTGAACTTTGACTTTAGTTTCTTTACCATCGATAACCAGGTTCAGAACTTCGTAAAATTCTGCTTTACCTTCTTGGTTAATGACTTCATCGTGGTTCAGAGTTACAGAGATAGGCTCTTGATTACCACCGTAAACGATAGCTGGGAACTGGTTAGCTCTGCGCAGGCGGCGGCTCGCACCCTTACCCTGCTCTGTACGTGCAATTGCATTGATAGTTAACATTACTATTTCTCTATACAAGAAAAAATAAAATCCTGCTACAGGCGACCCAGCAGCAGGTTCGATATTTGGCTTCGTGACATAAAGTCGCTATTGCGAAAACACTGAAGCGGGCAGCATTTTAACTAAAAACCGTGGTTACAGCAATCATAATCTAACCAATATTAGGGACTGCGGGTTTTTGTCGCGAATTTTTACGGCGCAAAAGCGGCTAAGAAACGGTGTAAAAGATAGATTTATGCCTTAATAAATTTAGAACATGATTATTTGCGTGAAGCATTGTGATTGGATCTTGTACTATAGATTGAATGACAGCACGTTTTACTCATTTTATCGCTAGGTTAAGAGAACATACCTTTAATTCGAAATCAGGGACATCAAAAGTCAATCGCTCTTACGAATAGAGTTGGTCAGCGACGCGAAAGCGCCCTTGATAATCGAATATTTTTTGACGGATCTCCCAATAGCTCTCTTTTTTTCTTGCGACAATAAATTGTGGGTAACGTAATAAAACTTGTTGCGTAATGATGTCATTAGCCGTTGTCCATTTAAACGGAACACCGGGAGCTCGCAAGTGTTCACGTAAAAAATGGTGTTCAAAAGCACGTCGTTGGGCTGGGGTATGCAAGCGAAAACGTTCTGAAACAGAGGTACCATCTTCATCATAATAGCTAATTTTCAACCATTCACCTTTATTATCAGTCCCCGTTGTTAGTGCCATGCCACCACAGCGTATGATTAATGCATCTTTGAGTTTTAATGCTGCCTTCAACATATCATCAGGATCGGATAACACTTCATCACATTTTTGGCAGCGACGTGCGGCGATATCATTTTCTGCACCGCAATGTGGACATTGTTTAAAACGAAAACGAAACTCACATTGCTGTTTTTCGCCACGTTCGTTTTCCTCCCAGCCTTGGCATCGACGGCCATAGTGCTCAATGATATGACCATCTTCAGTGCATTTACCCCAGAAAGTATTGGCAAATTGACAAAGAGGACAAAAAACCTGAACGGGAACACTACTTGAATTTGGTTTGCTGGATCCGACTTCAGGGCGAAACAAATCATGTGGATTGCCTGCATAATCTAAAATCAAACATTCATGTTTATTAGGAGCAAGGCGCAGACCTCGGCCAACAATTTGTTGATACAAACTGACGGATTCAGTTGGGCGTAAAATAGCAATCACATCGACATGCGGCGCATCAAAACCAGTGGTAAGCACAGAAACGTTAACTAAAAAGTGCAATTGTTTATTTTTAAATTGCTGAATAATCGCTTCACGTTCAGCAGCAGGGGTATCTGCCGTGACTAAAGCGGCTGTTTCTTGAGGCAAATAACCTAAAATTTCCTTCGCATGTTCAACTGTTGCGGCGAAAATCATGCAACCTTGGCGCGGTAAAGCATACTCAACAATTTGCGCGACAATTGTTGGGGTAATACGTTTTTGTTTTTTAATTGATAGGTTTAATTCATGCTGATTAAAAATACCGGATGAACTGAGTGACACTTGGCTAAAATCATACTGTAGCACTGGCATGTCAAGACGCTCAGGAGGAACTAAAAAATGATTTTTGATCATGTAATGTAATGGTAACTCATAAATACACTCACGAAAAAAGCATGAGTCATCGCCTTTAACCATTCCATGATAATGGTATTGGTATATCCAACCTGATCCGAGGCGATAGGGTGTTGCCGTTAAACCAAGTACTTTTAAGGTTGAATTGTATTGACTTAATCGATTGATAACTTGTTGATATTGGCTTTTTTCATTCACGCTAATACGATGACATTCATCAATGATGACCAGTGAAAAGTTATCATTAAAGTTATCAAGATTACGAGCAACAGATTGTACACTGCCAAAGACAACTTTATTGTGTGACTCTTTACGATTTAGCCCAGCAGCAAAAATATCGGCTTCAAGGCCATAGGTAAGGTACTTAGCATGATTTTGCTCAACAAGTTCTTTGACGTGAGCTAAAACCAGCACACGACCTCGTGCTAGTCGTGCAAGTTCAGCGATGACTAAACTTTTTCCCGCACCAGTGGGAAGGACAATAACCGCAGGATCACGATGCTGACGAAAATAGCGTATTGTTGAATCGACAGCTTCTTGTTGGTATGGACGAAGTTGGAAAGGCATATTATTCAGTATTATTTAAAAATAGAGCATAGCTAAATGTAAAATTTAAGTTAACACAACGAGTTGAGCTAAAAACAGGACTTAGCTGTGTGACGCTATCACTTATAGTTCGTTATTGATATAATAAAAGATGTGAACATAATCACAATAACCTTTCAATTTTATTTCTAACAGCTTGGATGGCATGTACACCAAGTTGCTATTCCATCAAATTAAGAGAATTTATGCGACTGGATAAGTTTTTGTCCCAGCAATTAGGGATCAGCCGGAGTCTAGTGGCGCGTGAGCTACGCGCAGGAAAAGTGACTGTTGACGACGAAATAGTTAAATCGGGATCATTACAAGTGAGTTCTGAACAATCGGTAGCTTATGATGGGGTGGTGTTAACGCATGTCACAGGTCCTCGTTATTTTATGTTGCATAAGCCGCAAGGCTATATTTGCTCAACAGATGACCCAACGCACCCGACCATTCTCTATTTTATTGATGAACCATTGGCTGATAAATTACATTCAGCGGGACGCCTTGATATTGACACCACAGGATTGGTATTACTTACCGATGATGGGCAGTGGTCACACCGAATTACTTCACCTAAGCATCATTGTGAGAAAACATATCGCGTTGAATTAGAAAATGATATTGCTGATGACGTTGCACAACGGTTCGAGACAGGTGTGATGCTAAATGGGGAAAAATATCCGACTAAACCTGCTCAATTAGAAATTATCACCCCAAAAGAAGTACGACTGACAATCAGCGAAGGGCGCTATCACCAAGTAAAACGTATGTTTGCAGCGGTTGGTAACCATGTATGTGGTCTTCACCGTGAAAGAATAGGGGAAATTTGGTTAGATCCACAGCTTTCTCCGGGCGAATACCGTGAATTGACTGCTGAAGAAATTAACAGTATTGCAGTACCACGCTAAATATAGCGTAAGGGTAAGTCGTATGTAGCTGATATCGCTATGTAGTAAGGTATAGGAGTCTAACGAGTGCAACAACAAAAATCATCCTATTTAGGGTTGATATTAATACTTGGTTTATTATCAATGCTGATGCCATTAGCTATTGATATGTATCTGCCAAGCTTCCTTGCTATGGGTGAGTATTTCGGTGTCGATGAAGGCCGCATCCAAATGACACTGAATAGCTATATTTTTGGTTTTGCTATTGGCCAGCTATTTTATGGTCCAATGGCTGATAGCATCGGTCGCAAACCTGTCATCTTAGGTGGCGTTATTGTGTTTGCAATTGCTTCGGCGGCCTGCGCGTTAACTGAGTCAATCGAGTCCTTGATTTGGTTTCGTTTTTTACATGGATTTGCAGCTGCTGCGGCAAGTGTGGTGATCAACGCTTTAATGCGAGATATGTTCACGCGTGATGAATTTTCACGCAGTATGTCTTTCGTGGTATTAGTGATGACCATTGCTCCTTTATTAGCGCCTATTTTAGGCGGTGAAATGATGCGTTGGTTCTCATGGCACGCTATCTTCTGGAGCATTAGTATCGCGGCGGTGATTGCGGTTGTTTTAGTCAGTTTATTTATTCGAGAGACGCTTCCCGTTGAAAAACGTCAACCTTTTCATTTAGGGACCACGTTAAGGCAATTTGCCACCTTATTTCGTGCCAAGCAGGTGTTGTTTTATATCTTAGCCAGCTCATTTTCATTCGCAGGCATGTTTTCATTTTTAAACGCGGGTCCATTTGTTTATATCGACCTAAATGGGGTATCCCCTGTGGGGGGGTATTCAATATTGCACTGCTAGATATGAGCTGAGGTCAGGCGACGCGCCTTGATATGTCTGGCTTTGGCGGCAATTCATCGATTCTGCACTACCGCGCCAATTTTGAGGAAAAATAGGAAAAAACGCGCTATTTTTCGCACTATTTTGAATGGTATTTGAGGAGGTTTTAAAAGGCTTTTAAACGTTTATTAAAAACCTTTTACACAGCATTGCTTTTGGCTATTTCATCTTTAGATGGTTTGGATTCGATTTCCTCAAGAGCGTGCAAAATCTCTCTGTCATATTCCCCATTATTTGTTAATCCAATTTTTATTGCATTTTTTAACATTGGTCGTAGCGGCAGTGTGTCAATGATTGTTTCTAGATTTCTATTGGTCATTGAACTGGTATTTGTTGCTACCAATCTTAATAGTGAGTTAACACCTTCACGAATTATAAAGTTATGAATAACTGATAACTCATCATCAGATAGGTTGTTAAGTATTGTAGATATGTCACCTGCTGTTTTATTTGATGCGGGGTGCGCTATATATTGCGAATCTTTTTCTGTACTTCCCGTTGCGAGCCATTCAACCGAACACTGCACTGCGTTAGCAATTGCTATTAATTTATCTAGTCCTGGGTAGCTTTTCCCACTTAGATACCTCCTAATAACGGATTCAGATACGCCACTTTTCCTAGAAAGCTCAAGATTACTAATATCTCCCATTGCGGACTTTAATCGCTCTTTAAAGCGGATTAATGTCTCATCATGAATAATCTGTTTTTCATCATGATCGAACTTTTCGGGTTTTTCCATCATATCACCTTGATAAATAAGAATATTAATCTCAATAAATTTTCAAAATCAAATAAGGCGAATAATCCGCTATTTTAAACTTGCATTCGGATTATTTAGCGACTATATTTAGCGATATAGATAATCATAACCGGTTATCTATATAGATATCGAAAACGATAACCTTAGAGGATCACATAATGCAGCTTTCTAGGCAAGATTTGACACATTTTTTTGTGCGCGAAGGTCATGACTGGTCAAGTAAAGCGATTTATACCGCACTTGAGCAGCGTGGAGTGGATTTATCCTCATTGGAAATTGAACACGGTTTAAAGACAGGAACCATGCGCAATGTCTTCTATCGTTCTTATCCTAAAGTCGAAGAGATCATTGCGGGGGTGATTGGAATTGACCCTTCAATTATTTGGCCGAGTCGTTATCAACAAACGCCTCATTTCTCTAACCTCAAAACAGCTTGATTGGGTGAATTATGTCTATTTGGCTTGCCGCTAAAGAATGCGTTGGATTACCGGACTTTCCGACGCGCTTGCAAAATATTCGTAGTCGCCTCGATAAGTATTCTGGTGAAAACGAGAATTACCGCCGTCGTCGTGATGGTACGAAAGCATTTGAGTATCACATTGATTGTTTCCCTGAGCATATTCAGGAAATCATTAAATCGCGTTTTTATGCTCAAGCATTAGAAACGCAAGTCCCTGTAATTGTTGAACCAAGTGAAACTAAAACACCACGTTCAACACAATTAGCAACGGATTTAGATCTTATGCGTCAATGCCCTGCATTGCTAGAGCGTAAAATGGGTGAATTGACAGGAAATCAAAAGGATATCGCTGATGCACGTGCGATATTAGCGCAAGAAGTTTTAAAGCTGATTCGCTTGGGTTCGAGCAGAACCTCAGCAGTCAAAATGATATCTGAGCAATCGCGTGATCATACTCTGCCGCCACATTTACAGCGTGCCGCAGATGCTGCCAATGCCCGTAAAGGCAAGAGCCGAAAAGGTGTTAGCGTTCGTTCACTGCAAGAATGGGTAACCGTGTATCAATCAACCACAAATGGCGCTGAACGTCTGGCGTTACTGGCTCCCGGTCATCATAAAGCCCGTAAGCCGGAACAGGTTGCTTGGCTTCCCGCTTTTCTTGTTCATTGGCGTGATACACAAGGGTTTAGCATGAAAGAATGCTACCGCAAATTTTGTAAAGACTGGGAAGAACACTATCAAGATGAGCCAGCTATGCTTCTAGCAGTGCCAAGTTATGACGCTATTCGTCGAGAGATGAATAAAATGCCAAAACGTGAACGTATGAGAGGACGCATTACAGGATCTACAGCAACATCATTAGAGCCTTATCAAAAGCGTGACTGGTCACAGCTACCTGTAAATGGTTGTTGGATATCAGATGGTAAGTCTATGAGTATGAAAGTTGCACACCCTATGCATGGACAGCCATTTATTCCTGAGCTGACCTTGGTTATGGATGGTCGTACACGCTTCGTTGTGGGTTGGAGTCTTTCTTACTCAGAGAATAAATTTGGTGTTGCAGAAGCCTATGCTCGCGGCATTAAGCAATTTGGAAAGCCATTGTTTGTTTACTCTGATAACGGCGGCGGTCAAGCAAATAAGATGTTAGATGATGAAGTGTTAGGTATTTTTTCTCGCATGGGAATTGAGCACTTAACGGGTATCCCTGGTCATCCTCAAGCTCGCGGGATTATTGAGCGTTTAAACGGTGTTATTCCTGAACGTATCGCACAACGCTTTAAAACTTATAACGGTAGACGAGCTGATAAAGAAACCATACGTGTTTTAGATAGGAATATTAGATCAGCCATTAATGCCCAAGAACAAAATAAACCATTAGATGCACGCCAGCGTAATGCTATAGCGAAACTTCCTTCTTGGGGGCAGTTGATGGACGCAGTGCAAGAAGAGGTTGATAAATACAACAATAGTCATGAACACAGCATGTTACCAAAGGTTAATGGTAAATATTTAACTCCAGCTCAATACCGTGCAGCTATTTTAGATTCTGAAGGTGATGATATTGCTTACTTATCTGAAATGGAACTAAGGGAAATGTTTAAACCTCAGTTTTCATGCACCTGTAGCCGTGGTTGGGTTCGCTTTCAAAATAATCAGTACTTTGCTTATGAACTTGCTGATTTTGATGGTCAAAAAGTCCGAATTAGCGTTGATATGCACAATCCGAAAGATATCAATGTGTATCGCATGGATGGAAGTTGGATTTGTACTGCTATTTGGAACGGAAATACACATTCAGCCATTCCTATCAGCATGGTTGAAGAAGCGAAAGCTAAGCGAGCTAAAGCTCAAACTAAACGTCTTGAAGACAAGATTGACGTTATTAAGAAAGAGAACAGACCTGTCATTGAGCACAAACCTGACTTTAGTGGTTTCTTGCCATCAGAGGCGGCAACCTCTGACGACAAACCCATTGCATTTTTACAGTCTGACTTAATACGCAATAGCAGAAAAGCAATAAACGAATAGGAGTTTTACCATGAATGTACTGCAAGAACTCAATGAGTTTATGGAAATCAAAGGCTGGAAGCAAGCACAAGTTGCACGTAGTTCTGCGCTAAGTGCCACAACAATTAGTCAATATCTCAGTGGTACTTATAAAGGCAATATCCAAGCCGTTGAAGCTGAATTGGTACAAATGATGGAGCGTGAGCGTGAGAAGGAAAAAAACCGTCGTCTGCGCCCTGAGTTTGTTATGACTGGCACAGCTAGCCAAGGTTTAGAAGTTATTCGTATCGCACATTTAGACGGTGATATTAACGTCATTTATGGTGACGCGGGAATGGGTAAAACCATGATGATGCGCCAGTACGCCAAGCAATACAGTGATGCGGTATTGATTGAAGCTGACCCAGGTTATACCGCACGCGTTATCTTGGAAGAGTTGGCGAATAAATTAGGTGTCGATGTACGCGGTAATATGCATGACCGCAGTGAGGCAATCATTAAAACGTTACGTGATTCTGGTCGTGTGATCTTAGTTGATGAGGCTGAAAACTTGCCTTATCGCGCACTGGAAACACTGCGTCGTATTCATGATAAATCAGGTGTGGGTATCGTTCTGGCGGGTATGCCTCGTCTAATTATCAACCTGAAAGGTAAACGCGGCGAATACAAACAGCTCTACAGCCGAGCGGGCTTTAAGTTGGAAATGGGCGATAAATTACCCGAAGACGATATTAATCAAATAGCTGTCAGCACTTTACCTGAACTAGAAGAGCAACCTGATTTATTAGCTGCCCTCTATAAAGGTTGTGATGGTAATGCGCGTCGTTTATTTAAATACCTGCGCGGTGTGGCACGTTCAAGTGATATCAACAAAACACCAATTACCATTTCGATGATTAAGCAGTTCTCTAATATGTTGATTAATTAATCTAACTCTGAATTAAACGGCCAGTAATTAATTTCGTCAGTAGCAATAAATAATGCGTTAAAGGCATAACTGGCAAGTGTGGCATTACCTTCATTAGGCTGATTATGATTTTTGAATTCTGATGAGTTACCTATGAATTCAAGAACTTCAGCGTATAAAGCCCGAGTAGCTTGGCAGGTAATGATAGCAGCGTAGATTAACTTAATGTTTCGTTTTGATTTTGGAATGGTGCAACAGCCTTTGTATTGTTCTAAGAAATCAAAAACTTTTTGAACATCATCGTTAAGGCAGTGGGCGTAAAAATCTCTTGGGTATTTATATGTATCAAATTCTTTTTTAAGGTTTTTTCGGTCATCTCTAGATAGTTCATCAACTAACTCTATGTAGATGTTTTCATTCCAATTATTAAATTTGGCGAAATCACCAGAGAAGAAATTGTTAGCGACAAAATGGTGATGTGGAATCATAAATTTATCCTTATTTATCGAGGTTTAACATGGATATCACAATTACAGCAGAAAATCAGTCGGTTATCTCAAAATTCATGAGTGCTGACCTAGTTTCTAAAGAGTTAACGGATTTAGGTCTTACCGTTCTTGATACCTCAATTCGGGATGGTAAGGCACTTATTCAGGTAGCGCGTCATGATTACTGTGATTCGCTGATCCAACACGGGAAAGCAAGTTACGTTTATGTACAAGGCATCAAGTACGGCATTTTTAAATTAGGTCAATGCCGTGTTTGTTGGACAGAATCAATTCATTAAGAGGAACACATAATGACTACTCCGAAGCAATTTACACAACATGATGTACCAGAGGGTTACTGGCGTGATGCTAAAGGTATTTTAACCCCTGTTGATTTAATTAAACCTATTGATATTCAACGTGATGGTTTAGTGGGAGATCTAATTGTACAGGCTATTCAAATTAGTGAGTTATTACGCCAATTTAAATTTTTTACTGCATTTGGTGATATCGAGGCCTTTGTTTCACTTTCAGCAGAGCAGTATGGTGTTAGCGTGGGCGGTAAAAAAGGAAATGTAACGCTCTATTCTCATGATGGCCGTTACAAAATCCAGCGTGCAATGCAAGACCGTATTGCTTTTGATGAGCGTTTACAAGGCGCTAAAGAGTTGATTGACGAGTGTTTAAAGGATTGGGTTCAGGGGGCTAAAGCTGAGATCCATTCGATTATTAACCAGGCATTTGATGTTGATAAGGAAGGAAGCGTAAATACGGGCGCGGTTCTTTCTCTACGCCGATTAGATATTAAAGATGCTCGTTGGATTAAAGCTATGGAAGCCATTGGTGAAGCATTACAGGTCATTGGTAGTCGTGCCTATATCCGTATTTATGAGCGTGTTGGTGATAATGACCAGTACGTGCCTATTCCTCTTGATATTGCGGGGGTGTGATATGTCTTTTGTTCATTATGCCGCTAAAGCATCTCACGCAGAACAGCAAGGCCGCTTTGCTGATGCGTATAAGTATTGGGTTGAAGCGGTACGTCGTGCTCGTAAAGATGCAAACCGTCATTGGGCTGAATCCCGTGCTGATTACTGCCTTAAATCATCAGGGGGTCGTCGTGTCCAAGTTAACAGCCCAGCAATTTAATGAAAAATATCTTGTTGGTCATATCTTTATTTACCAAGAAAGTCGCTTTTTACGTGGTGGGCCAGCAGTTAGAACGTTAGATATAGCAAAAAATGAAGGCAATAGAGTTATTGTCGAAATCAATATTCACCCTTATTGCGTTGATATTGATTCATTAACTAACTCGCAATAGCTAAATAATGTAACCCACTAAAAAACTTAATCTTTTAATTAATGGCGTAAACCCGCAGGGGCTGGCTTACGCCTAAATCTAGGTAATGAGGTTGTCAACGATCAACGAAAACTGATCCACTTTTAACTCAAATTCGATCAATCAAAAGTGATCCACTGTTTCATTTAGGTATGGCACCTGAGCGTCGTTTATCTTTCAATCGATAGCTTTCACCACT
>NZ_JAWUEH010000021.1:0-55862 GCF_033550225.1 Providencia sp. 2023EL-00965
ACCAACGTACAGCCCAAAGAATGATAATACCAGTGAAATGACGACCTTTAAATGCATTCACCAAACGGACCTCATTAATGAAATAGTTAATTTAGCATACCGGCTACTTAAACTTTGCAACAGTGCCTTTCATCGAAAAGTCCAAAGTTTACTCGTAGCCCTTTGGTATCAAGGGCTACAGACGATATGTAATTTAATAATATAAATAGACTATGCCGCTAAGCTTAATGACTCTTCTGAAATGAGAGGATCTAAATTCTCCAGTAATCTTTCCAGTACAATATTATCTTTTTTAAGGCCAAAGGTGTAATTACCAGCTAACTGTATATGCTGCCATGCAACAGGCGATAACTCAGCTATCATATTGACCGCTTCTTGATTATTTTCACGCGAAAATTTTTCAATCAAACTGGATAATAATGCAGAATTATAATAAATAATGCAGTTAGCGATGATACGAGCACAATCATTCCATTGTTCTATCTGGTAATCATCACCACCTCTAAATTGATTACCATTAATTGACGCGATTGCACGCCGTAATTGATGGTAAGCTTCACCCCGATTAAGTGCTTGCTGGACGAACTGCCTGAGCATTTTGTTATCAACATAATCGAGAACGTATAAGCACTTAATTAATCGGTCATATTCACGAAGAGCCGCTAAGGTGCGATTGTTTTTCTTACTGTTAGAAAGCTTAGTAATCACCGTGCTTTGTGTTGTCGTTTTACGGCTTAATGAACAAATTATCCATTGAATATTTTCCCACTCTTCCTGAATGAGTGATAAATTGAGCGATTTTTTAAGTTTCAGGGAAAGGATCTCATCATATTCTATGTCAAACAATTCATTAAAAACGTGTTTAAATTTTGCATATCGCGGGGCAAACTGATATCCAAAAAGATCAAGGATAGCAAAATTTACGTTGTTAACGCCATGCGTATCTGTTGCTAATGTTTTGGGCTGAATATGACTGGTATTATTATAGAGTAAATCGAATGCGTGGTGGGCCTCATATTCATTGGCTGAAATCACTTTCGTGTTTATTGGTACATGATTTGAAACTAATGTGAGTGCCGATACACCTTTCCCTTTTCGGAAGTATTTGGCAGAAAAACGGGCTTTAAATGTATTGATTCGGCAACCATGTTTTTGGCCATCAATGCTACCAAATGGGGTACTTTCGTTAATCGTATAATATTTGAAAATGGGGAGTTTTGCTAAAGCATCAGATATCATATCATTAGCTTCACTCGTTGTTTCAGGTCTAATATACCCATCATTGACGGCTCTAAGCACACCGATGGCTCTATCTGATATTGATGACATATGATGAACACCATAGTTTGAGCCATTTCCAAATATGCAAGCAAGTAAATCGCCCTCTTTGGCCTTAGTGTTTTTCTTTTTTGAGGCGATATTTTTGAATGCATCTAAGTAACCCGTTTTTTGATGAACATAGTCCATAATTTCAATGATCCCCATATGTTGGAGCTGGTTATATATGGGATTATCAATATCATCTTTCCAGCGTTTATTCGCCAGTTTCCATGTTAACTGATTTGAACGCGGTTGAAGTGTCACGAAATCATTGGCTCCATCATGGATATTACGACCAATACGCTCTATTTGATCGCTCAATTTTTGCGTTAATTCCGAAAGCGTTTGTTCTATTGGCGTATTGAGCCGAGTTAACCCTGTTTTTTGAATGATGACATGGCTTTTTTTCCACTCGGCGGCTGAAATCAAATCATCGGCTAAACGCTTGTTATTAGCGCTTTCATTGATGTAAATATGGTTACTCTCAATCATCCTAGCTACTTTTTGGTATAAATAGTATTCAAATCGTTGAGTATTAACCTGTTCATCTATCAAGATAAAAGGTTTATCGTTTTTTAACAGTAATCGCTGATCGACGGTAGAAATGTGCTTATCTTTTTGAAGTTCTAATTTTGCTGTTAATAATTGGGAAGACAGCAGGTGTAATCCTGGTTCGCATTCGATATCAATAGCGAGAAAAAGTGATCTCATCGTATTCGCAATTTTTCTGTATTGTGTATCAATGTATAGCCACTCATAATGGGTTTTATCAAAATTATTCTTATTAAGATGTTGACTTATTAACTGAATTTCATCTTTAGAGATCATTGTAAATGCATTTTGGCGAATATCACCAAATTGCGTATTGTCACTGACGGTTTCATCAACAAAGAGGTGTAAAATATTACCCGCATGCATTAACTTTTCACGAATAATTTCCAGTTCTTCTGCAATGCGTAACTTAGCTGAAGCACTCGCAGCTTCCCTTTGCTTTCTCGTCACATACAAAAAAGCTGTTACCAATTTATCATTAGTTTCTTGATAGCGAAAAAATAGATAACAAACCAGATATAACATGCCTTGCCATTCGGAAAATCGACGAATTTTATAAATCGATTGATGTTGAATAATCGATGCATAATAGCTTAAGTTACCTAATGATAATCTCAATTCACCAACAAGACGTTTTACGTCGGGATACACACTTTTTATGGTGTTATGCGTTTCAATTTCACTTGCGAGCTCTGTAGGTGTAAAATCTTTAGCTGCGCCTTGTTGACCAGATAGACTATTTAATACTCCTTTTGTATGCAGTATCTTCTTTAATTTTTTATGTATTATTGGTGGCACGCTATTTGACAGGATCAACTCGGTTCGATGCCTCTCATTAGCTAAAATCGTGGTGACCATATTTTGCAAAGTGGAATAACCCACTAATCCAATTCTGTTTTGACCTAAAAAAGCGAGGCATTCATCAAAAATATATTTGGGATATGTGCAGATTGTTGCGACATCATTTAAGCGCTCTATCAAAGCTTGTTTATCTCGCTTTAATAGCCGCGAAAAACCGAGTATTTCATACATTTTCGCTATCAATGTTGCACGAGTACTTTTAGCAATAAAGGGGTATTTCGGTTTTCTATTTGGAAAATGAGTCGCATAAATGTAGTCAACATCGTGTTTAACCTCTCGTAGCTTAAATTGAGCAACAACAGGCTTAGCGCGAAAATAACCGATCAGAAGAATTAAATATATTTTCGTTTCAATTTTTCCCATTTTAGCGAGGATTTTTTTGATACTCGGATCTAATGAAAAATATTCTTCACGCTCAATTTGATTAAATATTGGACGAGAATAGAGCTCATGAATTTCCTGTTCAGTCAAAATTTGAATACGGCCTGATTTAATCTCTTTCATTGTGGTTATGTTCTATCCTCTAAAAATAAACAACATCATATAATGAATGCGCGCGTAATCGATACAGAAGTGCAATTTAAGTCTACCTTAACTACACTAAGTGAAATCCAGTGTAGTAAGTATGAAAAACAGATGTATAATGCACCGAAATAACAACACTAATGTATAGTGCACCGATGAAGACAAATATAAGAATTTATGGATATCTACGTGCTTCTACGCATGAACAAGATGCCTCAAGAGCAAAAAATGAACTGTTGAAATTTGCTGAAGGAATGGGGCTACAAATTGCCTGCTGGTTTGAAGAAAATGAGTCAGGCGCTCAGCTTCACCGACCTGAACTCTTTCGCTTACTCAATGTGGCCATGCCCGGAGATATTATTTTAGTTGAACAAGTGGATAGAATTAGCCGCTTGAATACCGATGACTGGGAAAAATTAAAATATCTCATTGGACATAAAGGGTTAAAGGTCGTTTCTTTAGATCTGCCAACCAGTTACCAGTTTATGAGTCGCACCGATGAATTTACAGAACGAATGCTTGCAGCCCTTAACAGTATGATGTTAGACATTCTGGCAGCGGTTGCAAGAAAGGATTACGAAGATAGACGGCGTCGTCAAGCGCAAGGAGTGCAAAAAGCCAAACAAGAAGGGAAGTATAAAGGTCGTCCGGTCAATAAGATATTACACCAAAAAATTGAAGGTCTTCTAATGGAGAAAAAAAGCTATAGCCAAATAGAAAACCTGATAGGTTGCTCACGGCATACTATTTCGAAAGTATCAAAATTGATGAAAATAGTACAATAAATGTCCCTCTATTCGTTTATCCAGTTTATAGTCATACGGCTTGGTATGACATAAGAGAGATATTTAAGTATACACAAGAGATTGGATACTTTTTAATTAAATAATTTATATTTATCACCATAAACCGAGCTTCATGACAATCATGAGCACGCATTAAAAGGGAGATTGAATGTCATCATCACCACAAAAGTCTCAAACGTGGGGGAAGATAAATCCGCCCGTTTTCTTTGTTTCTGCTTTTATTATTTTATGTGTCGTTGCAGTAGCCGCTATTTTTCCTCAACGTTCTGAAATTTTGTTAAAAACCCTACAAGCTCAACTTTTTGAGAATGCCAGTTGGTTTTATATTCTGGCCGTTGCATTAATTTTATTGACCGTCGCCTATTTAGGGATCTCTCGATTTGGCCAAATCAAACTCGGTCCAGATCATGCTCAACCGCAATTTAGTTATCTTTCCTGGTTCGCTATGTTGTTTTCTGCTGGAATGGGCATTGGACTGATGTTTTTCGGGGTCGCAGAACCCGTGATGCACTATCTTGCTCCCCCCGTTGGAGACCCACAAACTGTTCAAGCTGCAAGAGAAGCAATGGAAATTACATTTTTCCATTGGGGCTTACATGCTTGGGCGATTTATGCCATTGTCGCCTTAATTCTCGCTTTTTTTAGTTATCGACATGGCTTACCGCTTACATTGCGTTCAGCTCTCTATCCCATCATTGGTGAACGTATCTATGGCCCAATGGGACATGCCGTTGATATTTTTGCTGTTGTTGGCACCGTTTTTGGCGTTGCAACTTCGCTTGGATTTGGTGTTTTGCAAGTCAACGCAGGATTAGCACATTTATTTGGTTTTCCTGTCAGTCCAACGATGCAAGTAATTTTGATCGTGGTGATCACGGGATTAGCGACGTTATCAGTCGTCAGTGGTTTAGATAAAGGCATACGAATTCTCTCTGAACTCAACCTAAGTTTAGCGGGTTTATTATTATTATTAATTGGGATTTTAGGCCCGACAGTACTGTTACTTAAATCTTTTGTCCAAAATACCGGGGCTTATCTTTCAGATATCATCAATAAAACCTTCAATCTTTATGCCTATGAGCCGCAATCGAGTGAATGGTTAGGGGGATGGACATTATTGTATTGGGGATGGTGGCTTTCATGGTCCCCTTTTGTGGGCATGTTTATTGCGAGGATCTCTCGAGGCCGTACTATTCGTGAGTTTGTTACAGGTGTTTTGTTTGTTCCTGCTGGGTTTACACTGCTTTGGATGACTTTTTTTGGAAATAGTGCCATCCATTTGATCCGTGATAATGGGGCTGAAATGTTGGCACAAGTCGTTCAAAAAGATGTTGCTCTCGCCTTATTTGAGTTTTTAAATTACTTTCCGTTTTCATCTGTTCTTTCTTTTGTCGCTATGCTGATGGTCATTGTTTTTTTTGTGACATCTGCAGACTCTGGGGCCATGGTTGTCGATACGTTAGCCTCGGGTGGTGAAATACACACACCCGTTTGGCAACGTATTTTTTGGGCCTTTTTGATGGGGGCCGTTGCAATCACACTTTTACTGGCCGGCGGATTAACGGCATTGCAAACTATGACGATAGCGACCGCGTTACCTTTTGCGATTATTTTATTGATTGCTATCGTCGGATTGCTAAAAGCTTTACGGATTGATGTGTATAAAAAAGACAGTCAACAGCTTGCTACCTTAGCACCGAATACCGGACGTGGGGGGTTATCATGGGAGCGTCGATTACGTAAAATAGCGTTCTTTCCTAAACGTAATCAGGTTAAACGTTTCATGGCGGAAGTGATTGAGCCGGCTATGCAGTCAGTCGTTACTGAGTTGGAAAAGCAGGGGACCGAGGTCGCTATCCATAATGAGAAAGACGATAGGGTGACTCTTGAAGTACAATTTGGTGAGAATCTCAATTTCCTCTATGAAATACGATTACGGGACTATTTGACGCCTTCTTTTGCATTAGTGGGTATGGATGATGATGAAAATAATGAGTCTCAGAAATACTACCGCGCTGAAGTTTATTTAAAGGAAGGTGGGCAAGACTACGATATTATGGGATGGAGTGAAGCGCAGATTATTCATGATATCCTCGATCAATATGAAAAACACATTCATTTTATTCATATTGTCGATAAATCGTAGCCACTTATTATGATAGAGAGGTGACGAAAGCGAGTCACCTCTCTTGGTAATAATGACTATAGACGAAAAGACTAACGAATGATGAGTAATGACACGGGCGTTTTATGTATCATCTCTGTCGTATGACTTCCGGTAAAAAATTGCCTCAATCGCGAATGACCAAAAGCCCCCATGATGATCAAATCAATATGGTGTTGTACTGCAAAGTTACACAACTCATCAACGATGCTATTGTCACCCTCAAGTAAATTGACTTTCACCTGAATACCGGCTTGATGAAGTTGGTTTTGTGCTTTTTTGAGCTGACAGTCTTGGTTACCGTACATCACCAGATAGCAATCACTACCGGCTAATAATTTCACTTGTGTTAACCGATGAATGATTCGTTCACCTTCCTCGCTGCCATCAAATGCAATCAGCATCTTTTTCGGTGGGGTAAAGTTTCGCTTGCAGATAAGCACTGAGTTTTTTTGAAGTCGAATAATGCCTTCGAGTTGACTGCCAATATGACCCGTTAATTCAGATTGCTCGCCTCGACGACCGAGTACAACAATATGCGTATCATCTTGATTGAGTACTTCGGCTAACGTTCCTTGTCGCTGAAGTGTATTAACATCATGAAGACCTAAATCTTGAGTGATTTTTTTTGCACTCATCAATAATTGTCGGCCTTCCTCTCGGGTTAAGCGCGCTCGCTTTTCCTCAATATCCACGAGTTCACTCAATAAAGTTTCTCGGGTATCAAATCCGATGATCCCACTTAAATCATGGTGTGCTGATGTCGAGATTTTTTCATTCATGTGTAACAGTGTCAGTGGTAGGTCGAGTGTTTGGGCTATCCAAGCACTGGCGTGGCAAACAGCAATTGCCGAAGACGAACGGTCAATACACCCAATTACACAATTTTTTTGAATGATATCTGCTACCATAATTAATGACCTCCCATGAATTTTTCAATTTTTTTCGGGTCGTCATGAATACCAAATTTATCAACCAATGTTGCAGTGGCTTCATTCATCCCTTTAATTTCAACATCAATGCCTTCACGTCTAAACTTAATCACCACTTTATCTAACGCGCTGACGGAGGTGATATCCCAAAAATGAGCATGATCCACATCAATAATCGCTTTATCAATGTCTTCTTTAAAATCAAAAGCATTAACAAAGCGTTCTGATGTAGCAAAGAAAATTTGTCCTCGAACCTCATAATGGCGTGCTTTTTTATCTCTGCTTGATGTAACTGTCATGTATCGCGCGACTTTATTAGCAAAATTAAGCGCTGCGATGAGCACCCCGACAAGTACCCCGTAAGCCAGATTATGGGTCCAAACGACAACAATGACGGTGGCTATCATAACGACACTGGTTGATAGCGGATGAACTCGTATATCAGCAAGGGATCGCCAAGAAAAGGTTCCAATTGACACCATAATCATCACAGCAACTAACGCCGCCATGGGGATTTTTGATACCCAATCATTAAGAAAAACCACCATTAACAATAAAACAATACCGGCAACCAGTGTCGATAATCGGCCTCGGCCACCCGATTTTATATTGATGATGGATTGACCAATCATCGCACATCCTGCCATCCCGCCAATAAATGCAGTGGCAATATTCGCAATACCTTGCCCTTTGCATTCTCGATTTTTATCACTGGTTGTATCAGTCAAATCATCCACAATCGTTGCGGTCATCATCGATTCTAATAAGCCAACAACGGCAAGCGCTAGTGAGTAAGGTAATATGATCAGTAGCGTTTCGATATTCAAGGGAATATCAGGCACAAGGAAGATAGGTAAACTGTCAGGCAAAACGCCCATATCACCGACTGTGCGGATATCAAGACCCAGACTAATTGAAATTACCGTTAATACAACGATACACACTAATGGTGAAGGAATGGTCTTATTGATTAATGGAAACAGATAGATAATCCCTAAGCCTGCCGCGGTCATGGCATAAACATGCCAACTCACATGGGTTAACTCTGGAAGTTGGGCTAAAAAAATCAAGATAGCTAACGCATTAACAAACCCCGTTACGACAGAGCGTGAAACAAACCGCATTAAATTACCGAGCTTTAAATATCCTGCGATAACTTGAAATATCCCGGTTAAAACCGTCGCGGCTAATAGATACTGAAGGCCATGTTCTTTCACAAGAACGACCATTAAAAGTGCCATTGCTCCCGTTGCGGAGGAAATCATACCGGGGCGTCCTCCGATAAAAGCAATAATTACCGCAATGGAAAATGCTGCGTATAACCCGACTTTAGGGTCGACGCCGGCAATAATTGAAAAAGCGATTGCTTCAGGAATTAACGCTAAAGCAACAACAATACCGGCAAGCACATCCCCACGGATGTTACCTAGCCAGTCCTGACGAGTGGAGGACAACAGCATATTGGATTACCTTGTAATCTATCAATCCCTTGATGGGCGAGTGTATTTTAAATAAGCGAAATTATCCCTAAGAAGGGATGACGAAATTGGCTGATTTAGTATCAACCTAAAAGGAGGGCGGGAGCTCAGGGTGGCGTAAGACGCATAATATAATTATCTGTTCCTATTGATAGCAAGTTTTAAAAAATCAAGACTAACAGTACGTAATTAAGTTCCCTATTAGCATGAGCGCATTGGTACTATACATCAATGCACGCACCATGATAAGTATATTACTTAACTCTGACAACTTGTATGTCTACAATAAGCTCACCATCTTCTTTGATAAACTCATGTTGTTGCGGATGAGATAATATCTCCAATACGACTTCAGATGGTCGGTAAAGTTTAGTTCCTATTGGTGCAATATCAAATCAGTATTGGGTATTGCAACATAAAATCAATCAGTTGGTCATCGGTATAAATATCATTTTCTAAGGCTAATTGTTCATACCGTTCAACATTTTTTCGTAATAACGCCCTTACCGTAATTTTCATATCGGCAATAAGTTTTACTAACATATCCTTAGACGGTGGGGTTTCTAAATTTTAATTTTTCAATGTAATAGCATCGAGTGTTAATGCTATCGTATAAGATATCGCCTGTATCCCTTGATATTACAGGGCTAAGAGCAAACTTTGGACTTTTCGATGAAATGGGCGCGTAACCCCTTCTACTAGTGCATTTGTCATCACAGTAAGATAAATATCCATTTAATGGTTTGCATTAAATAAAAAAAGAACACCATAATAGCCATCTTTACGGATATCCGTAAAGATGGCTTATAGTAGAGTTTAGTTTGATTGGTGTTCTAGCTTATGGATGTTATTGGGATACTATTGCATTATTTATTCTCCGCCCAATGGGATCAAAGCGGTTTGACTCCCATTCTGTTATCCTATCTACCCACTTATATGATAAACATATCCTCCACTGTGAAAAATCCCCCCTTGTTCAAGACAAACATCACGTCCATAGCGTTCATAGTCAAAGTAATGGGATAAATGCCCCAGTTGGGCTAAATCATAACAACCACTTTCTTCTATCCAGTAATAACCTAAATCATATTCATTATTGACCCCCGCTAATTGCTGGAAAGAATCTAAATTATCCGCTAAATGAATTAAATCATGGATTGAACTCGTTGAAGAACTGATTTCAATGGCTGCCTGATAAAGGTTAATTTCATCAGGCGATAACATGGCTAATCGCGAGGCTAACTCATTCAACTCATCTAAAAGGCTATATTCTGAAATGTAAGAAGAAAGGCCATCAATGGAGGATTCATAGTCGGTCAAAAAATACTCTTCATAGTGAATGCCATCAATGCCAATCCGCATTAAACAGTGTTCGATCTCTTTTGAGGTTGCCGGAAGCTCAAGCCACTCACCAACCAGTTCACCTTCGTTATATTTACCTAAATTCGTAATAAAAACAGAAATCATCCCCGATTTTAGGCATGGGGAAGCCGTCGCTGTTATACGCATATTCGTGTCCTATTATTGATGTATTGTGATTTAATTAATGGCGATATTTTGATAAAGGGAGCTATTTCCCTTTAGAAGATGATATTGATATAAAAAGCCAATCAGCTGAAAAACAGGCAACTCGCTTTAAAAATGATTAATGACGTTTTAGATCAAGATGATGAGTAGACTCACAGTCCCGATAACATGTTATGTTTTTTACCATGATTTATTTTTGTGTGGGTTAAAACGAAAAAAGCCCCTGCCAATAAACTAGGGTCAGTTCAGACTCACAGACTCCTAAGAGATGAAACCCCATCAGGGGTTTCCGTTAACTTATGGCTATCAATCAAACGTGTATTCACACTCGATACATTCATAACGATCAAATACCACGCCATCTAAAGCTGAACCACTCACAGCCCAGCAGTAGCTCCAGCGACTAAACGTCCAAATAGAGCGCCTACCGCAGCACCAGCAATCGTCCCTACAACAGGAACAGCAGAGCCGATAGACGCTCCAGCTAGTGCGCCTGATACGCCACCAGCAACAGCTCCTGTCTTTTTCCCAATATGACGTTCACGAATGCGAGTTGAATCGCAGGCCGGGCAACGAATGTAATTTTCCATAATAATTTCCTTTTAGGTTGATTTAAAAGCAAAAAAGCCCCTGTCCGTGAGGACAGAGGCTTTCAGTGATAAAGCTTCTTTATTGAATGAGATGTATTACGATAAATCGTGGTTAGTTATCATGCGTTTTGACGATGAAAATTCCCATGAACAATATTGCCACCATTTCTCAATGAATCGATATAGTCGGCATACCACTGCATCATTTCTCGCCTACCTTCTAAATATTGCGCATGGTTATAGGTTCCTCGAATAGAGTTTTTATCGATATGCGCGAGCTGGGTTTCAATCCATGCTGAATTAAATCCTTGTTCATGCAGGATTGTACTCATCGTGTGACGAAAGCCATGTCCTGTTAGTCTTCCTTTATACCCCAACAACTCAATAACCTGATTTACGCTTTCCTTACTGATCGGTTTTCTATGGTCATTACGGCCTATAAACACAAGCTCATAATGCCCTGACAGTGGTTTGAGTGAATTAAACAGCTCGATCACCTGTTTAGATAGTGGCACTACATGTGGTCGCTTCATTTTCATCACTTCAGCAGGAATTTCCCAAATCCCTTTTTCTAGATCAATATCCTGCCAACGCGCATAGCGGAGCTCTTGTGTACGTACAGCTGTCAGCAGAATAATTTTAGTTGCCGTTTTGGTGATCACACTACCTGTATACCCTGCTAGATCCTTTAGAAAATAAGGTAACTCTTCAGCGGTTAAAAATGGAAAGTGTTGTTTCTTCGGTGGAGCTAAAGCAGAAGCCAGATCAGGGGCTGGGTTATATTCAGCTCGACCAGTAATAATTGCATAGCGAAAGACCTCCCCGCAGCGCTGGCGGACTTTGCGCATCTTCTCTAAGGCTCCGCGCTTCTCCATCTTACGCAAAGTTTCAAGTAGCTCTAAGGGCTTAATCTCTGCTATCGGACGCTTACCAATGTAAGGAAAGATATCCTTTTCAAAGGTATCAATAATTTCATCACGGTAACGTAGTGACCAGCGATCCGCTTTAGAGGTGTGCCACTCACGAGTTACTGCTTCAAAAGTACTTTCAGAAGCTAAGTGCTTTTCTAATCTAGCTAATTGCTTTTGTTCACTTGGATCTTTATTTTGAGCCAACAATTTTTTCGCATCATCACGCTGGTTTCTTGCTTCCGCTAATGTCACTTTCGGGTAAACACCAATAGAAAGCATTTTTTCTTTGCCTGCGAAGCGGTACTTCATTCTCCAATATTTAGAACCATTGCGATTAACGATCAGATATAACCCACCTGAATCAGAAAGTTTGTAGGGCTTATCTAGCGGCTTTGCCGTTTTTATTTTTATATCACTCAGAGCCATAATAAAACCTCCGTAAGCCCTATCTGTTTCAAAGAAAATGAGAATTTGGGGGTGCAAGATATAGCATACCTAAATGCACCCCCGATTAACACCCCCAACTGGGGGTTGATGTGGAGTAACCTCAGTTGAACTGAGTTGACTATGATTTGCTTTTATAGGTTGAATTTAAAGGATTTAATTGACTTCAGTGGAGGTGTGTTGAGCTTGTGTGGCGGAAGATCACAGGAGTCGAACCTGCCCGGGACTGCTGGCAGCCCCAACTGGATTTGAAATCCAGCCGCCTCACCGGAGACGACGATCTTCCTTTTTGATTGAGCACCAATTATAGCCCGAATCAATAGTTTTCCAAAGCTTACTGAATAAAATAGTCACATTTATTGATAATTATTAAGAACAAAAAGCGTTATCTTGTATTGAGGTTTCTATTTCTGCCCCCATATAATTTTCATATTCACAGTGGCGTGTTACATTCGTTCACTCGAAGTTAGCCGTTTCACTTATTGTCAATACAGTAAGCCTTGGCCTACCCGTGCAAGCCTGCAATCACAGGATGTTTATATGACAAACCCATTATTAACCGATTCTGTACTACCCCAATTTGCTAAAATTGAACCTGAGCATGTATTCCCTGCGGTTCAACAAGTCCTGACGGAATATCGTCAAACTGTCGAAAATATCCTATCAGCAACTAATCAATATACATGGGATAACCTATGCCAGCCGCTTGAAGAAGCAAGCGATAAGTTATCACGTGTATGGTCACCTGTTGGCCACCTTCATTCGGTCAAAAATAGCCCAGAGCTGCGTGAAGCCTATGAAAAATGCCTACCATTGCTTTCTGAATTCAGCACATGGATGGGTCAGCATGAACCTCTATATCAAGCTTATAAGTCTCTCAAAGATAGCGCACAGTTTGCATCCCTAAGCCAATCGCAGAAAAAATCCATCGAAAATACCTTACGTGACTTTGAATTGTCTGGTATTGGCCTGCCAGCTGAAAAGCAGCAGCGTTATGGCGAAATTGTCGCACGTATGTCTGAAATTGCCTCTAAATTCAGCAATAACGTTCTTGATGCCACCATGGGTTGGACTAAGCTCATTAAAGATGAGAAACAATTGGCTGGTATGCCGGAAAGCGCTATTGCTGCCGCAAAAGCCATGGCGGAAGCTAAAGGTGAGGAAGGCTATCTGCTAACACTGGATATGCCAAGCTATTTGCCTGTTATGACCTATGCTGATAACGCTGAGCTGCGTCGTGAAATGAGTCACGCGTACAGCACTCGAGCATCAGATCAAGGACCTAATGCAGGTAAATGGGATAACAGTGAGCTAATTGAAGAATTGATGGCATTACGTCATGAACTGGCTCAACTACTTGGTTTCAAAAACTTTGCTGAAAAATCACTGGCAACTAAAATGGCGGAGTCGCCTGCACAAGTATTAGACTTCCTGACTAATTTAGCTGATCGTGCACATCAACAAGGTAAAGATGAATTAGCCGAATTAACTGCTTTCGCTAAGCAGCACTATGGTGTTGATAAGCTCGAATCTTGGGATCTGGCTTATTACAGCGAAAAACAAAAACAACATAAGTTCTCACTCAGCGACGAACAGCTACGCCCTTACTTCCCAGAGCAGCGTGTTGTAGAAGGCCTATTTGAGGTTGTTCATCGTATCTATGGCCTTACCGCCAAAGAACGCAAAGATATCGAAACGTGGCATCCAGACGTGCGCTTCTTTGAGCTTTATGATGACACCAATACCCTACGTGGTAGCTTCTATCTTGATCTGTACGCGCGAGAACACAAACGTGGCGGAGCATGGATGGATGACTGTGCAGGTAGAATGGTACACAAAGATGGCTCGTTACAGAACCCTGTCGCCTATTTAACCTGTAACTTTAATAAACCTCTTGGTGATAAACCTGCTCTGTTTACTCATGATGAAGTGATCACACTGTTCCACGAATTTGGCCATGGTCTGCATCATATGATGACCAAAATCGATGTAGCAGATGTTGCTGGCATCAATGGTGTGCCGTGGGATGCCGTCGAATTACCAAGCCAGTTTATGGAAAACTGGTGCTGGGAGCCTGAAGCGCTCGAATTTATTTCTGGTCATTATGAAACTGGCGAACCATTACCTCGCGAAATGCTTGATAGCATGTTAGCGGCTAAAAACTATCAATCCGCTATGTTTGTTTTACGTCAGCTAGAGTTTGGTCTATTTGATTTCCGTTTACATGCTGAATATGACCCAGCTAAAGGTGCTCAAGTGATGCCAACCTTATATGCGGTAAAAGAAAAAGTGGCTGTTGTACCATCGCCTGAGTGGAGCCGTTTCCCACATGCATTTAGCCATATCTTTGCCGGTGGCTATGCAGCGGGCTATTACAGCTACTTATGGGCCGATGTACTGGCAGCAGACGCTTACTCACGCTTTGCGGAAGAAGGTATATTTAACCGTGAAACAGGCCAATCATTCCTCGATAACATTCTTAGCCGTGGTGGCTCAGAGGAGCCAATGGTACTGTTCGAACGTTTCCGTGGACGTAAACCTGAGTTAGATGCGATGTTGAAGAGCTATGGTATCGATGGCTGATCACGTCAAGATCCAACTGATCTGTGAAGAGGGTGCCGATCAAGGCACTCTTTCCCAACTAGCGGAAAAATGGCAACTCATCCACAGCCCCGATGCGGTTATGGCATTGGTTCTCACCCCTGAAAACTTACAACTGCGTAAACTGGATGAACCTAAATTAGGCGGTATTTTTGTTGATTTTGTGTCAGGGGCAATGGCACATCGACGTAAGTTTGGTGGTGGCAGAGGAGAAGCGGTTGCAAAAGCCGTGGGGATCAAAAAGGATTATTTGCCGGATGTCATAGATGCGACAGCAGGTCTTGGTCGAGATGCTTTTGTGCTAGCCTCTGTGGGTTGTCAGGTACGCATGTTAGAACGTCATCCTGTGGTAGCAGCCTTACTTGATGATGGCCTACAACGTGGTTATCAAGATAGTGAAATCGGTGAATGGCTGAAACAACGGATGTCCTTAATTCATGCATCAAGTATTACGGCCTTAGCGGATATCACGACACCACCTGACGTGATTTACCTTGATCCGATGTATCCACATCGTCAAAAAAGTGCATTGGTTAAAAAAGAAATGCGCGTTTTTCAATCACTAGTAGGCGCAGATGATGATGCAGATGCTTTGTTAGCGCCCGCTTTAGCGCTAGCAAAACGCCGTGTGGTGGTGAAACGCCCTGACTATGCAGAACCCCTTGCGGGGCAAAAAGCGCCGTCCGCAGTCACAACCAAAAGCCATCGTTTTGATATTTATCCATGCATTAAAACATAACAACGAAAGGCGTATGTACCAGTGAGTTATCAATATAATACAGCCGCCTTTTCGCGTATGTTCATTTAATCAGGAAATTACAAAATACCCTGTGCGAGCATTGCATCAGCGACTTTCACAAAGCCTGCAATGTTTGCGCCTTGTACATAGTTAGTTTGCTTCGCTTCACCACCAAACTCGACGCAGTGGTTATGGATATCTAACATGATGTGATGCAAACGTGCATCAACCTTCTCCGCCTTCCAGCCCATACGTGCCGCATTTTGTGCCATTTCTAAGCCTGATGTTGCAACCCCGCCTGCGTTTGCGGCTTTACCTGGTGCAAACAATACACCTGCCTCAAGAAAACGTTCTGTTGCTGGGATCGTTGTTGGCATATTTGCACCTTCAGCCACAGCTTTCACACCATTTTTGATAAGTAGTTCTGCCGCTTCAAGATCCAACTCATTTTGAGTGGCACATGGTAACGCGATATCAACAGGTACACACCATGGTTGCTTACCAGCCAGATAGGTTAAACCAAACTCTTTCGCATAAGCCTCGACACGGCCATAGCTATTTTTGATTTCTTCTAGGCGCGCAAGTTTTTCAGGGGTAAAGCCCGCTTCGTCAACAACTGTTCCGTTAGAGTCTGATGCAGTAATGACTTTAGCACCTAATTCCATACATTTTTCAATTGTGTATTGAGCAACATTGCCTGAGCCTGACACAGCAACACGCATGCCTTCAAAGCCTAAACCATGGCGTTTTAACATTGCGTTAGTGAAATAAACCAAGCCGTAACCGGTTGCTTCTGGGCGAATTAAGCTACCACCAAATGAAAGACCTTTACCGGTGAACACACAAGACGTGTCGTTAGATAATTTTTTCATCATACCGGCCATAAAACCAACTTCACGACCACCTACCCCAATATCCCCAGCTGGAACATCAGTATCTGCACCCAAATGGCGATACAATTCAGTCATCAAAGCTTGGCAGAAACGCATCACTTCACCGTAGCTTTTGCCTTTTGGATCAAAGTCAGAACCACCTTTACCACCACCCATCGGTAATGTTGTCAGTGCATTTTTCAATGTTTGTTCGAAGCCAAGGAATTTTAAGATAGAAAGGTTAACTGATGGGTGGAAGCGCATTCCGCCTTTAAATGGACCGATAGCGGAACTATATTGAACACGCCAAGCACGGTTTACATGTACTTTGCCTTGATCATCTACCCAACAGACACGGAATTGGATCACTCTTTCTGGCTCAACAAAGCGTTCAAGTAATGCTTGTTCACGATATTTCGGGTTATTTTCTAGGAATGGCCAAAGTGAGGTAAATACTTCACGAACGGCCTGAAGGAATTCAGGTTGCTGAGGGTCTCTTTTTTGTACAGACTCCAAGAATGAAGATAATGAATTCATTGGTTGTGTCTTCCTTTTTTAAATTTTATGTTGTGATGTTTCTCACCCTTTCTTATGATTATTTTTTAGGAAATGTGAGGTTGATTTGTATTTGCTTATTGAATATATCACTAGTTTGTATTCAAGTTTCAAGGTTTTTTTTTATTCTGGAGTAAAAAAAATTTCTTGACCTACCAATAACTCACTTAATTTAAATTTTTTTACCCAAAAAAAACGCCTGCATAAGCAAGCGTTTTTAGTGAATAATGTTTCAATTCTAACTGAATCGATTATTCTTCATCGTCATTCAGCGGAACAATCAACATATCAACATGAACAGTATTAATCAACTGACGCGCTGATGACATCAATTTGCTCCAGAAGTCTTGGTGATGACCACAAACCACTAAGTCCATGTCATACTTTTTAATTGCATCGACTAGAACTTGGCCTAAATCACCACTACCACTCAGTGTTTCTTGGATCTCATAACCTGCACCAGCAGAAAGATCTTTTAGCGAATTACGCGTTTCATCCGTGATACGTTGTTGCATGTCGCCCAAATTCACATCGATAAGACCGGTGTAGAGATCTGAGTAGTTCACATCAACATGGATCATGGATACTTTAGCCCCGTAAGGTTTCGCCATAGAAACCGCTTTATCCAGTAACACCTTACTTTCAGGTGATAAATCTACCGCTACGAGAATATGTTTGTATGCCATAAAGTAAACTCCTTCCGAATGCTGATTTTATGATAAGTTAAGAGCCTATTCGGTTAGCCTCTTAACTCACCACATATCTTATAAGCTCTAAATAATTCGAATTCGAGATGCAGCTAGGCGACAGTGAAAGCGCCGCTAAGTGCATAGAAAACGATGTGACTGGCACAAATGAGCGTAGCCAACATACCTCAACGCAAAACACTGCAACTTCAAATACAACGAGTATAGTTAATATACCTGCATATCGTGATACCAATTGTCACGTCGATCACATCTGTGCAGATTAGCCACGTCAATCTTTAGCCGCATAACATTTTATAAAACAATAACATCATCTACTTAATATTAATATATAAACGAGAATGATGTGTGATATTTCGCAATCAATGCTTTGAATAATTCGAAGTGCAGCTAAGAACATCGATAACACTGTGATTAATGGGCTATCATACCTTAAAAGAGGCCCCTACAACTTGAAGTATAACCAGTACACCCGAAGTGCTAGCAAATTGTCCTTTTATTACACCTTTTCACCCAATATCACGTTCCAATCCACACCAATACAAACAAAAATCGTTTAAAAATGCTTCCCTTTGCACTTTTTTTAGGCAGCGTATTATCCTACAATGAATAATGAGCTTGATTGTCACTGTGTTTGCTTTATTTCCTTTGTTACAACAGCGCTGGCTGATATCTGAGGAGGTGAGTATGTTCAGTATGATTGCCTTGTTCTGGGCCTTATGCATTCTATGTATCATTAATATGATACGCTATTTTTCTTCGATCCGCGTTTTACTCTATATCCTACGGGATACCGACCCACTACTTTACCAATCTGTTGATGGTAATGGTTTTTTTACTACTCATGGGCAATTGAATAAACAACTAAAACTTGTACGTTACATTAACAATAAACAATATCTAGACCATTTTGATCCAGAGGTCATAGCGCGCTGTGAAAGGATCCGTAAACAATTTGTGCAAATTAGCCAACTAAGTTTACTTGTTGCCGTTAGCCTAATTTACTTACTTGTTACCGCTTAATGAGGTGGTAGAAGCCACTTTTCATCGACATTCTTTTTAAGACAAAAAATAGTGATGAACTTATTCAGCTCATCACTATTATTGATTTTATTAGTCTTTTCAGTAAGAACGACTAGATCACCATCAATGCAATCCAGTACAAACCACCCGAAAGGATAATCGAGACAGGCAGAGTCAGTAGCCACGCTAGCGCGATGCTCTTAATTGTTTTACTCTGTACACCACCGCCATCAACAACCATGGTACCTGCCACCGCAGATGACAAGACTTGAGTCGTGGAAACTGGCATACCAGTATAACTTGCCACACCGATTGATACCGCTGCCGTCACCTGTGCAGAAACCCCTTGTGCATAGGTCATGCCTTTCTTACCAATTTTCTCACCGATAGTGACAGCAACTCGCTTCCAACCAAACATGGTTCCGATAGACAGTGCTAATGCCACCGCAATAATGATCCATAACGGCGCATACTCAACCGTATACAACAGGTCATTACTCAGCTTTTTCAGCAAACTGGCATCTTGTGAGCTCGTTTCAGGCAACTTCGCTACCGCATTCGCGGTATCAGAGATACACATCAATAAACGGCGCATATGGTTACGTTGGTCAGGCGTCAGCTCATCATAATTTTGAATGCCATTTAGCATTTTTTGCGCTTGAGCCAGAACAATTGACGTACGTGAACTATCGCAATGGAATTCTTTACTGAGTTCATCTTCATCGACAATAGCTGGGGTATTTTCAATCGCGTGGTTTAGAGCCGGTTTATGTGTCTCATAGTATTGTTGTAAGTGGACAACGGCATCATGTGTTCTAGCGATATCATAACCGCTAGAGTTCATATTGACGACGAAGCCCGCAGGAGCAACACCTATTAACACAAGCATGATAAGACCAATACCTTTCTGGCCATCATTCGCACCATGGGAGAAACTTACGCCAACAGCGGAAAGGATCAACGCAGTACGAGTCCAGAATGGTGGCTTGCGCTTACCATCTTTTTTCTCCCGCTCTGCTGGCGTTAAGTGGATGCGACGACGTTTTTTAGTTCCACTCCAATAGCGGCGTAGAATAAAAATCATCAACCCAGCAATCACAAAACCAATAGCAGGAGAAAGGATAAGAGACATGAAAATGCTGATCATTTTAGGTATGTTCAACGCATCAACGATGGATGAATCTGTGACTATTGCGTTAGTTAAACCAACACCGATAATCGCCCCGATCAAGGTATGAGAACTTGATGCAGGGATACCAAAATACCAAGTTCCCAAGTTCCAAATGATTGCAGCTAACAATAGTGAGAACACCATTGCAAGGCCGTGAGCTGAGCTCACATTAAGCAAAAGATCTGTTGGTAGTAGGTGAACAATTGCGTAAGCAACGCTCAACCCTCCCAGCAGAACACCAAAGAAGTTAAACACACCCGCCATCACGACCGCAAACTGCGCCCGCATTGCACGAGTATAGATAACCGTAGCTACCGCATTCGCGGTATCATGAAAGCCATTTATAGCTTCATAGAACAGCACAAATAACAGTGCCAGAACTAACAATAAGCCAGTGTAAAATTCTAAACCTGTAAAAAGATGTAGCATAGACGTTAAGCCATTTTATGTTGGTCATGAACGCGGCGCATTATCAGTGACAAACGCTAGCGGTGGAAGCGAAATCTAACCTTTTTTTGATTTAACTACCAATCAAAAAAGTACAACATGATTATTATCCTATATTTATCAATACATTACATGATTTGTTTTTATTCTGATTTTTCGAAACTTTTTTATCAGAATTTCACTCAAATCTGAGTTAATTCATCTTTTTTGGCGAATTTCTCGGAAGCTACCCACTTTTTTCGATAATCATTCTAAGCTAATTAATCGCATAAAGCCTTTAACCGAACAGCAAAAAACCAGCTCAAAAGTTCAGCAAAACCTAATTATAATATTGTATTCAAGACTTTTCATTGCCCGTGACATTACAATGGTTGAAATATAACGTAAAATAGATACTCCCATCATGATTAGTATTTTAGAATCAAATATATATAGAGAATTTTTATTGTGAAAAATTATGACGTTATTATTCTTGGTGCAGGTGCTGCGGGACTATTTTGTGCCTCACTAGCAGGAAAACGCGGACTAAATACGCTTGTCTTGGATAACGGCAAAAAACTCGGCAGAAAAATTCTTATGTCAGGGGGAGGACGCTGTAATTTTACCAATATCTATGCTGATCACAGCAATTACCTTTCCGCAAACCCACATTTTTGTAAGTCAGCACTTGCTCGCTACACACAGTGGGATTTCATTGCCTTAGTCAACAAATACAACATTCCCTATCATGAAAAAACATTAGGTCAGCTGTTTTGCGATAATAGCGCTCAAGATATTGTGGATATGTTAGAAGCAGAATGTGATTTGCCAAATATCACGATTAAATTACGCAGTGAAGTAACCCGTGTAGAAAAAATAGATAACCGCTTTGTTATCACTTCAAATGGAAATGAAGTAAGTACACACTCACTTGTGGTTGCAACCGGAGGATTATCGATGCCGGGCCTTGGAGCAACACCTTTTGGCTATCGACTTGCGGAGCAGTTTGGCCACCATATTTTGCCGACTCGTGCCGCTCTAGTGCCTTTTACACTCCATAAGCCTTTGTTAGACCACCTGCAAGTTCTATCCGGTGTGTCTGTCGCAGCAACGGTCACAGCCGCAGATGGAACGTTGTTTAAAGAAAACATTCTGTTTACCCACCGTGGCCTATCTGGACCCGCCATTTTGCAAATCTCCAACTATTGGAACCCTGGTGAGTTTGTGAGTATTAACTTACTTCCTGAAACGTCTCTGACTGAATATTTGTCCGAAGAGCGCCAATCTCACCCCAACCAATCACTCAAAACCACACTGACTAAACTATTACCTAAGCGCCTAATTGAAATACTACAAGAGCTAGGGCAAATCCCTGAGTGCACACTCAAACAACTCAATCACCCACAGGTTGAAGCTCTGCATAACACACTCCATCAATGGCAAGTGCAACCAAATGGCACTGAAGGCTATCGTACAGCGGAAGTCACATTAGGAGGCGTTGATACACGCGAGATCTCGTCCAAAACGATGGAGTCGTTAAAAAGCAAAGGGCTGTATTTTATTGGTGAAGTGGTCGATGTGACCGGCTGGCTCGGGGGATATAACTTCCAGTGGGCATGGAGCTCTGCGTCTGCATGTGCAGAAAATCTCCCTTTTAAGGCCAATTAAAAAGCGCTAACGATGTCCGGCTGTTATCTAAGCAGCCATTGTGAGCTTTACCTAATCAATAACAATAACCACAAAAAACATAAATTATTTTAATGTAATCTCTACATGTTAACGAATAATAGCCCTACTATTAATATGTATTGTTCAAAAATCTCGTTTTAGTGGAAAAAATTTAATCCATTGAAAAATAATGGATATTTTTAATTTTTATAGAAATCATATAATTGCGATTTTTATTATAAATTATATCTTTTTGATTAAAAAAAACACTTTACAAACGATAGTGATAACTATTATCATCAAAACACTCCCACGACATAGCTTACTCAGCTACTGTTTTGGCAGTACGACATTGCTCACATTGCTTCCAGTGTTTAGTTTAGCCAGCCTTGCGCTGGCTATTTTTTTGTCTTCTTTTTTATTCAAATTTTTTGGATCCTATGGTCAATCCTATCTACTTCTCTCTTTAGTCAAATTAGCTAAACTGTTACCAACAAGTTTAGAGCTGACCCACACTGAGTTGGGTAGGCTTTTAAGGAGATGACACAATGATCTATTTACGTAAAGCAAATGACCGCGGCCATGCTAATCATGGCTGGCTAGATAGCTGGCATACTTTTTCGTTTGCTAATTACTATGATGAACAATTTATGGGCTTCTCAGCACTACGTGTCATCAATGAAGACTTTATTGATGCGGGTCAAGGCTTTGGTACCCACCCCCATAAAGATATGGAAATTTTAACTTATGTTCTTGAAGGCACCGTAGAACATAAAGATAGTATGGGTAATATGGAGCAAATACCTGCCGGTGAATTCCAAATCATGAGCGCAGGTACGGGTATACGTCACTCAGAATATAACCCTGATGATAAAAACCGTTTACACTTATATCAAATCTGGATTTTACCTGAAAAAACAGGTATCGAGCCTCGCTACGCACAAAAACGTTTTGATTCCGTAGGTGGTAAGCAATTAGTTCTATCGCCAGACGCAAGAGAAGGCTCATTAAAAGTCTATCAAGATATGACACTATGGCGCTGGGCATTGCCGAAAGATGAAACGCACACTTATGCAATTGCTGATAAGCGTGTTGTTTGGATCCAAGTCGTCAAAGGTGCAGTTGAAGTCAATGGTCAAACCGCAACCACCAGTGATGGCTTAGCGATTTGGCAAGAGAACCAACTGACGATCAAAGCAAGCGAAGGTAGTGAAATCTTACTGTTCGATTTACCTGCCGCTGATTAATGTTCCATCCATATCAAAAAGGCCCTCTATTGAGGGCCTCCGCGTTTTAAAACTCACCGCTAATTACAGCTTAGGACCGGCTTTAACCAGAGCCTCACCCGCTGGAGTGTCTGTATACTTATCAAAGTTTTTCACGAAACGCTCAGCCAAATCTTTCGCTTTCTCATCCCATTGTGATTTATCTGCATAAGTATTGCGTGGGTCAAGAATATTAGTATCAACCCCCGGCAGCGCTGTCGGTACTTCCAAATCAAAGATCGGTAATTCAATAGTATCCGCTTTCTCGATGTCACCACTTAAGATCGAATCGATGATTGCACGCGTATCTTTGATTGAAATACGTTTACCAGTACCGTTCCAACCTGTGTTAACTAAATAAGCTTTAGCGCCAGCCGCTTCCATACGCTTCACTAATACTTCTGCATACTGTGTTGGGTGCAATGAAAGGAATGCAGCCCCAAAGCAAGCAGAGAACGTTGGTGTTGGCTCTGTAACACCGCGCTCAGTACCTGCTAATTTCGCAGTAAAACCAGATAGGAAGTGATATTGGGTTTGCTCTGGCGTCAAGCGAGAAACTGGAGGCAATACGCCAAATGCATCAGCAGTTAAGAAAATCACTTTTGTTGCATGGCCAGCTTTAGACACAGGTTTAACAATATTGTCGATATGATAGATAGGGTAAGAAACTCGTGTATTTTCTGTTTTTGAACCATCATCAAAATCAACACTACCATCAGCCAATACGGTGACGTTTTCTAACAACGCATCGCGCTTGATAGCGCCATAGATGTCTGGCTCAGCTTCTTTAGAAAGGTGGATCGTTTTCGCATAGCAGCCACCTTCAAAGTTAAACACGCCATCGTCATCCCAACCGTGCTCATCATCACCAATTAGCTTACGTTTTGGATCTGTCGATAGAGTCGTTTTACCTGTACCTGATAGGCCGAAGAAAATGGCAACATCGCCTTGCTCGCCCACGTTAGCCGAACAGTGCATAGATGCGATGCCTTTTAGTGGCAGCAGGTAGTTCATCATAGAGAACATACCTTTCTTCATTTCACCGCCGTACCATGAACCACCAATTAACTGCATACGTTCAGTTAAGTTGAAAGCGACAAAGTTTTCTGAGTTCAAACCTTGCTCTTTCCAATTTGGGTTAGTGCATTTCGCTCCGTTCATCACAATGAAGTCTGGTTCAAAGCCGACCAGTTCTGCATCAGTTGGGCGAATAAACATGTTTTTAACGAAATGAGCCTGCCACGCCACTTCCGTGATAAAGCGTACTTTCAGGCGAGTATCTGCGTTTGCACCACAGAATGCATCAATGATAAATAAACGTTTGCCTGACAACTGTTCTGTGACTAAATGCTTTAACTCACTCCAAACTTTTTGAGTCATCGGTTTGTTATCATTTTTGCCTTTACCCTGATCAGCCCACCAGACAGTATCGCGAGTGACATCATCACGTACGATATATTTATCTTTTGGTGAACGACCGGTAAAAATACCAGTATCAACAGCAACGGCACCTAATGTTGTCACGGTACCACGCTCATAGCCTTCTAATTCAGGTTTGGTTTCTTCCTTGAATAGCAGCTCATAACTAGGGTTATAAACAACTTCTGCTACATCATGAATGCCATACTGCTCGAGATCCTTCGGGGTCATACTTTTAGCGCTCATTATTATTGCTCCAGGTAATCATAATTAATCTACAGATGATCATAATTCTTTACGACTAATTAACAGCGATAGCTATCAAAGAATTGAAAATGTATAATTTTTTTTAATTCATTATGAGACTTAGAGCACGTAATAAGCCTTTAAAAATATATAAAAAGGGTGCAAAATTGCACCCTGATCACATAATTAGGTTGCTAAATCGTATCAGTGAAGTTGCTGATTTAGTTCCTTTTTTAACCCTTGAATATCAGATTCAATAAATATGTAGTGCGCGCCACAATATTCACACTCCATATCAATTTTTCCATCTTTTTGCAATATATCGGCAACATCTTCTTCTGATAAAGTGAGTAACGTACTTTCGCAACGTTCACGTGAGCAAGTACAACGGAACTCTACCGCTTGAGGATCATATAAGGTCACGTCTTCTTCATGATATAAACGATGCAAAACTTCTTTCACATCAAGCTCACTCAGCTCTTTACCTTTAATTGTGGCTGTCAATTGTACTAAGTGATCGAAAAATTCATGACTCGTTTCATCTGCCGCAGGTAAAACTTGTAATAACATGCCACCAGCAATCGCTTTTCCATTTTCTTCGCCTACACGAATGAATAGACGAGTTGGTAACTGCTCTGACTGCATAAAATAAGCGTCAATACACTCTTCAATGGTTTCGCCCTCAATCGCTACGATCCCTTGATAACGCTCACCTTGAGTTGGTGTGATGGTTATGACCATATAGCCATTACCAACCATTTGTTTCAATGAGCTGCCTGCTACGACTGGACCATTGATCCGAGCAACACCGCGCATTTGCTGTAAATTATTACCATTGATAACCGCCAAATTCACAGGACCATCACCTTGAATTTGTACAGTAATATCACCGTCAAATTTTAATGTCGCCGTCAGCAAACTGGTTGCTACTAGCAATTCACCCAATAGCCCTTTCACAGCTTCAGGGTAATCGTGATTATCTAAGATCTGTTGAAAAGTATCGTCGACAGTAATCATTTCTCCACGCACAGCGTGCTGTTCAAACAGGAAGCGATGGAGTAGGTCTTGTTTAGCCATAATGTCTCTCTATTACGTTGGCTCCTTAGGAGGAGCCATGGGAATTCGTTTGTTTAAATTTTAGCAGGGTTCGACGCTCTTTTTTATCAGGTCGCCGTTCCGGATGAGGCATAGTTAATGCATTCATCTTCCGCGCTTGTGCGACTTTGTCGCGCTGCTCTAGGCTTTCTTGGGTTTCACGATACAGTAACTGTGCATCAGGAGCGCCTCGGCGCTGGCTACTTATCTCCAATACTTCGACAGTACGTTCATCATTTCCTTGCCTCAGCCTAATCAGTGCATTTAGCTCAACTATCTTACCGGGTTTGGTTCTTTGCCCGTTATAATGAACTTTTCCACCATCAATCATATCGCGAGCAATCGAACGAGTTTTATAAAAACGCGCTGCCCATAGCCATTTATCAAGGCGAACCGGTTCTGTTGATGTTTGTTTCATGATGTTACCTCACTGTAAATCATCAAAATGAGGCTGCCACCATTCGAAAATTAACTTTGATTGGAGGGATTGCCTGCCTCGAAGCACTTATCGTAATACTGTTGAATATTACGCAAGCGCCTTTTATTGTTTATGACACGAGATACAACTAAAGTACCATTCAGTATCACAACGATAGCAAGAAAAAGTGCAAATAAGGAATTACTGACATATTGAGACATTACTGCGTCACTTGGCTTACTATGAAGCGTAATGTGCAATGTGCCGTTTGCATCAGTGGATAATTGGGTAACAATACCTTCAACATCGAATGGAGTATTCACCAGCAAGCCAGCTATACGTTTCAGCTCCAACCAACGTTGTAAGGGAGTCAAATCATTAAAGACGCTCCCTACGATAGAATCTACTAATGCTTTATTTTCATCACTAATAAATAACACCCCCCCAGGAGGAGGACTATTCAATTTAGCGGCCTCTTTTTCAACTTCGCCTTTGATAAATTCATATGTGGTGGCTTCAACGAGCTTTTCCAAGGCCTCTGCACTTCCTGCGCGTAATAAAACATGCGCACCACTCAATTTACCTGTAGAGGCCTTCGCAACCAATGCGTCCCAATCATCGGTACTACCTAAATTAATTAACGCATTTTTTAATTTTGGACAGGCCTTTTCTTCGTAGCATAATTCATTGGTTTTCAATATGATCTCAGAGAAATCAAAAATAATATTCATGCCTGACTTCATGATATCGCGTTGCAATCGAGGGTTAACGCCAACACCGCTTTTTTCAGGATGTAATTGACTTTGTACTGCATTTAATAAATTTGTCGCACGATCTACAATCACCGATTCCGGATCAGGAGACAAGCTCATATTGTTCCAATAAATACCTGAGCAATCAAAAGGCGCAAATTGTGCTTGATTTGAATCAGAGAAATTAGGTGGCCGATAGCACATCCCAACGCCTTTGGCCGTTAAGCTATCGCCGATTTTTAATTGATGTGTTTCCAATTCTGTGACATTGGTGACTTTTACGGTTTCAGCACCGTCTAGCCACGCAACCCCTAATTTAATAGGTAAACTCATTGATTGATAAGAAAACATTAAAACCAAAACTAATAACCCTGTTGCGAGTATTACAAGGTTTTTTTTATATCGGCGATACGGGTAATAACGTTCCTCTCCATGCAATGAAAGAAACTGCCCATAACGCAAAACATGCCCTGATGGGTACATATCTATATTGGTCGCTTTATTCAATTCACGCTGAATATACGGCTCCCAATGAGGGGGGTAATAAAGATCGGTACCACCGATAGAAACTGTTGATGATTGCCTTTTATCCAATTCGCCATACAATTCCCACCGTTTAGGCTGCCCAAATACACATTGCACATCTTGTAAGGACTGGGGAAATACACGAACGCGAAATAAAGCCAATAACCCAATAATTAAACAAATAAACGCACCAACAAAACCCCATGACTGCAAGAAAGGAAGCGCTAATAACGCTAAGTACCCTAATAAAAAACTCAAGCAAATAAAAAGCGTGCCAACCCAGCTTGATGAATGATTTAAGCGATGCTCTTCGACAGTTTCTTGACGCACACGTAAAACCTGTACATTTGGCTCGCCACGTTCATGAATCGCAGCTTCCGGTGCCGTTCTTTCACTGACTTCATCCTCAGACCATTCATCATTAAAATCCTTCAATGAAAAACCATTCAAAGAAATAATAAGTGGTAGATGATTTGTATCAACCAACTCCATCACGTTTTGTTGCTGTAAATAAGGTTCGAGCTGTGAAGGAAGCTTAACTTCAAGGGTATCGATAAAATAACGCCAGCTATCCGTTTTTTCTTGGCGCAGATTAAAACGCGTGACTGAATTACAAACCGTTGCGATGACTGGATTCTTTTTTAATTGCCACCGTGATTGTTCAACATTTAGGGAAGAAGACAAATTAGAGCGCAGATATTGTGAAATTGTTTGGTAGTCGGAGTCAATCATCTTTCGAAAAGAGGGCTCAGCCTGAGAAGGGATCTGATAGACACCAGAATTCCGCCCCCGTCTGAAATACAGAAAGGAAGCCATTATAGTTAGGCTAATAATTAATATAGCCGTTATAATGACGTAATTAAGCATCTTTGCCCCAATGAAATAATATCAAGAAAAGCATAGCAATCACTACGCTGCCCCTAAATAAGCCAATTCCTATTCTATTTCTAATTTTTATCTTAATTTACAATACGTTGTAATTGAAAAAATTTATTTATTAATCTGTGCTATTTTTATACGCTTTCAAGCCACCAAAATATGTCAAACTGTTTACAAAGTTGTTTCAACACTCGTGGTTTAATATCGAAAATGCAGATACTCGTTTGCTTTACGCCACAGCCCTTTAATACGCTAACCACGCAATGATTACTCACGTATTTCGAGTATCGCACTCTCTATTTACCACACTCAACACACAACTTGAAGCTTCGCAAGTATAACGACTGAATTTTATTAGCCCTATAATCTCTATCAATTTTTTTTGAGATGGGTCATAGTGATGTGAGCCATAACAACTTGCAGTATAAAAAGTGACATTTTTTTGTCTCTATTATTTTTTATTCATCTACCCTATTCGGGGATCATTATGACAGAGCTTAAAAAGCCAAAAATTCTGAGTATTCAGGACGTTGCTCATTCAAAACTATTCAGTATTCAATCTGTTAACCTCGAGTTTAGCAACGGTGAAAAACGCATTTATGAAAGAATGCGCCCAGGGAAACGGGAAGCCGTGCTTATCGTTCCGATCATCAATGACAGTGTGATCCTCATTCGTGAATATGCTGTCGGTATTGAAGACTATGAACTCGGGTTCCCTAAAGGTGCCATCGACCCTGGTGAAACACCAATAGAAGCAGCACAACGTGAACTAAAAGAAGAAATAGGCTTTGGTGCCAACCAAATCAAGCAGGTAGCGAAACTCACTATGTCGCCCTCTTACTTTTCGAGTAAAATGAATATTCTGATTGCAGATGATCTCTATAGTGAGAAATTAGAAGGTGATGAGCCAGAACCGCTGCAACAAGTCAGATGGCCCATTGCTCGCATGATGGAATTACTTGAACACCCTGATTTTAATGAAGCTCGTAATATCAGTGCACTATTTTACCTTGAACGCTTTTTAAAACATCGCGTTTAAATGTTTTACCTCTAAAAATAAATAGGAAAATCAATCACGATTTTCCTATTTAACTCATATCAATAATACTCCCTTGCAAAGAGAGAATTAAAACAGTTCTTGGCTCCCACCGCCCTCTTCAAAGATGGTCGTGCCCACTTCTTGAACTACATGCTCTTTAGGCTCCGTTCCCTCAATAAAGTACTCTTTACGAGAGCTGCCTAGTTTGCCTGTGCGGTTATCAATAGATACTGAAATTACCCCTTTAGGTGGCTTCATCATCGTTACAGGCACCCCCTCAAGGATAGACTTCATAAAATCATCCCACATAGGTTGAGCACTCTTAGCGCCTGCTTCACCACCGCTAGCGGCGGTACGGCCTAACGAACGTCTATTATCATCAAAACCGATCCACGCTGATGCAACAACATCTGGGCCATAACCTGAGAACCATGCATCTTTTGAGCTGTTAGTGGTTCCCGTTTTACCACCAATATCACGGCGCCCCCCCAAATCTCTCGCTGCACGCCAGCCCGTTCCTGACCAACCCGGCTCACCGTATATATTGGTCATCATTGCATCTCGGATCAAGAAAGCCAATGGTGTGCTGATCACATGAGGTGCATACTTATCTTCTGCTGTTACCTCTTCGGGCGTGGCTGATGCCATTTCCATTGTTGGCTCTTGTTGTACCGTATTATCATCTGATTGAGTGACTTCTTCCGTCGACTCATCATCAACACCTTTCAACGCGATGGTACGCTCAGTATTACCGTAAATAACTGGAATATCAGTACAATCAGGGCAAGCAATTCTTGGCTGAGCTTCAAACAATACCTTACCATCAACATCTTCGATTTTTTGAATATAGAAAGGGTCAACAAGATAGCCACCATTCACCATTACCGCATACCCTCTTACCATCTGCATTGGTGTGAAAGAAGGCGCACCAAGGGCTAAAGCTTCTGTGCGATTAATATTCTCAGCAGGGAAACCAAAACGCGTTAAATAATCAGCGGCATAATCAACTCCCATTGCGCGCATTGCACGCACCATCACGACGTTCTTCGATTGGCCTAAACCTTGCCTTAAGCGAATTGGCCCATCATAGCGAGGTGGTGAGTTTTTAGGGCGCCAATCTGAACCCGCCCCTGCATCCCAACGGCTAATCGGCACGTCATTCAGTAATGAAGAAAGTGTTAGCCCTTTATCCATCGCCGCTGTGTATAAGAATGGTTTGATGTTTGAACCCACTTGGCGTAACGATTGAGTGACTCGATTAAACTCACTCATGTTGAAATCAAAACCACCTACCAACGCAATAATTGCGCCATTATTTGGATTCAATGCGACGAAAGCACCGTTTACATCAGGTACTTGTCCTAACCACCAACTGTCTTTTACCTTGCGGATCCAAATTTGCTCCCCAGCTTTGATAACCGCATTTACTTTATTTGGCGTTGCGCCTTGCTGAGTATCAGAGATAAATTTACGTGCCCAACGGACACCCGCTAACGAAATTTTTTCCGTTGAACCATCCGCCAATTGAACAGTAGCTTCACTGTCCGTAGCTGAAAGCACAACAGCGGGTAGCAGCGGGCCATAAACAGGGGATTTTTTCAGTTTTTCAATAATCTGTTCGCTAGTCCATGCCGTTTCTGGCGCACTCCACAACACTTCTGTAGGGCCACGATAGCCGTGGCGAACATCATAATCGATCAAATTATTACGCACTGCATCTGTCGCAGCAAGTTGGTCTTTACGAATAACCGTGGTGTAAACCTTATAGCCATCGGTATACGCATCTTCACCATGTTGTTCGTAAAGTGTTTGACGAGCCATTTCTGCTAAATAAGGCGCTGAAAAATCAACTTTTGGCGCATGATATGACGCCTCAATTTTTTCACTTTTCGCTTGCTCATATTGATCTTGAGTGATGTATTTTTCTTCTAACATTCTCCCAAGCACCACATTACGACGGTTAACTGCACGCTCATAAGAATACAATGGGTTAAATGTTGAAGGGGCTTTTGGTAAGCCAGCAATCATCGCGATTTCACTGAGGGTTAACTCATTGACCGTTTTACCAAAGTACACATAAGCCGCAGCACCTACACCGTAAGCTCGGTTACCTAAATAGATCTTATTGAGATACAACTCCATAATCTCATCTTTGGTAAACAATTGCTCAATTCTCACCGCAAGAAACGCTTCTTTTGCTTTACGCATCAAGGTTTTTTCTGGACTCAAATAGAAGTTTCTTGCTAGTTGCTGGGTGATAGTACTCGCCCCTTGGGATGCATGCCCTGATGACGCCATTACCGTGACCGCACGAAAAATACCAATAGGGTCAATACCATGGTGCTCATAAAAGCGGCTATCTTCAGTAGCAATAAATGCCTTGATCATAAGGGGTGGAATATCTGCTAATGGCAATGGTATACGGCGCTTTTCGCCATACTGTGCGATCAACTCTCCATCGGCACTGAAAACCTGCATTGGCGTTTGTAAGCGGATGTCTTTCATTGTCGCAACGTCAGGCAGCTCACCTTCGACATACTTGTACATGCCAAAAATCGAAGCTGTTCCCAAAAAAATGCAACAAATAACAATAATGAAAAAATATTTTACGAACTTCACCGGATAATTCCCATGCTCAACAGACAGGAGGGTTTAGATATATATGGCGCGTAGTATAAAGCTTATACAGCTCAATAGAAATCGTAATTTAACGGTTAATAATAAGGATATTATCTATGTATTCACAACTCTGGCATGTTGGGATCGACCTTTGCCAAACAACAATACAGCTTGTGGCAGCACGGCGGAGCCGTAAACATTGGCATCTATGTGAATGTTGGCAACACCCTATTCCAAACCAAATTTCCGACCTATCTGAAAATAAAAAACGCGCTATCCTACTGGATATATTAGTACAATGGCGTCGGAAATTACCGAAAAATTGTCAAGTTTCTATCGCATTTCCCTCGTTAAGAACGATAAAACAACAAATAACGTTACCTGAACAACTTACATTACAACAGCCTGAATTGGGTTGGTATTTACGTGCCCAAGCAGAAAAATTGTTTCCATTGAGCATAGAAGAACTCACAATTGATTATAGAGTGATCAACCGCAGCGCCTATTTAAATGGCGTTCGCCGCTCTGAAATCTTGTTTTGGCAAGAGTTGTTTCAAAATAGTGGTTTTATACTAACCGCAATTGATGTTGCACCATGTGTTTTACGTTATCTTGCCCGCTTAGCGGGGCTGCCCGATGAAAGCTGGTTAGTGCATTATCGGCAAGGTGAATGGTTATGGTCGGGCCCAATAAGCCAACCGGCAAACTACAATCAAATCCAAGATAGCGATATTACCACCCTCAATCAATTACTCCCTCTTCTCACTGAAACCAATACATCTCAACCGCACCCAGTGTATTACATTGGCGACGACCATCAGTCACAAGCCAAACACTCATGGAATCTACTACAAGCATTTCAGCGATACTCTATTACACTCCCTCATCAACTGGGTGACTATGTAATTGCAGCTGGCTTAGCGCTACGCCAAAAAGACAATGAAGGCGATAAATATGTATCAGGTTAATTTTTTGCCTTGGCGGCATCAGCGAATTACCCGCCGAAAATGGCAGTGTTTGATAATACTGATCATGCAAAGTAGCTGCGCCTTACTGATGATGATCTATTGCTATTTCCAGCAACAATCACAGCAGCAATATCTGCAAACCACTAAAACACAACTTGAACAACAACTCATGCTTAATCAGCAACAAATAGATACGATTAAACAGCAACAAGCCCAGCTGGAGCTGTGGCTTAGCCATCAACAAAGGCTCGATGAAGACTCACAAAATAATTTACGGCAACTGGATATTCTTAAACAATTATCCGTAATTACCCCAACAAAGAGTTGGCTAACCCATGTCGTTCTTACCAATAAACATTTAAACATCACCGCATATAGCTATGATTTTCAAGATATAAGCCAATTAATAAATCAAATAGAAAACAATCCTCTGTTGCATCAAACACAACTCATCAAAATGGGTAAGACACGCCAAGTGAATTACTTACATGTCAGTGCAAACATCTCGGAGGAAGGGCATGAACAGTAACACTTCTGCCTTTTGGTATCGTCCTTTGTGGCAACGGCTCTTGCCTACGAGTGTGGCTATGATACTTATTTTATTCACTTATTTTTATTTCTATTGGCAACCAATTGCACTTCAATTAGCCAAGCTAGAGCATGAGATACACGATCTCGACGCTCAATCACGACATATGCAAATCACACATCAACAATTACCCTCTCTTGAACAGCTGAATTCGCAAATAGTCGCACTAAAATACAAGGTGAATTCATCTCAGCGAGATCCAAGTGAATTTATCACTCATTTACAGCAAACCGTAACCCGTACAAATGTTGTTCTTAATCGATTACAACCCTCAACGAATACAGAAACTCAGGAAAAAAGTTATACAATTGAAGTTCAAGGGGATTACCCTCAACTTTATCGTTTTATTCATGCTCTAATATCACCACCAACTCATCAAATAGGGTTGCTCTCCGGAGCCAGTTTCACACCACATAATGGCCAATTAGCAGCTACTCTAACTATTTCATTTATCACGGATGATAAAAATAATGCGCAATAAATTATTTTTTGTAGTTATTGGTATTTTAACGATTTCATTTAACGCTAGTTCACAGGCGTTACGCGACCCATTTATTCCTCAGTTAATAGAAACTAATCATGAAGTTTTATCCCAACAGCCCCCTTCCGTAACACCACCTCCAGAAAACCTATTTACTGAAAAAATTTTTACGTTGACCTCAATTAACGCTAAAGATGCCCTTGAGCAATTAAACCAAGTAGGCGATGCGCTGTTATCTAAAGAGGGCAGCGCCACCAGCCATTTAGCAACTAACAGCTTAGTGATTAAGGAAACCAAAAACCGATTACAACTTATCGGTGAGTGGTTAAAACAATTAGATATTCCTAAACAGCAAGTTCAGATAACCGCACACATTATCAGTAGTAGCCGAACAGCACTTCAAGAACTGGGGTTAGAGTGGGGTATGTTATCTGGAAGCCCAAATAATAGTCGTTATCAACGTTATAATCGTTATGACGCAGTTTCTGTGGCAGGGCAATTCAATTTTAATCTACTCAGGCTCGGAGAAGGCTTACTCGAACTCAAACTGAATGCATTAGAAAAAGAAAACTTACTGTCAATTATTGCTAGCCCTCGACTAGTCGCATCTCATAAACACCCAGCCAGTATTCAGCAAGGAACTGAAATTCCTTATGTAACCAGCACAGAAAAGAAAACACATGTTCAATTTAAAGATGCGGTATTAGGAATGGAGGTAACACCCACAATTTCACGAAGTGACCACATTGAGCTATTACTGAAAATTAGCCATAACTCACCAGATAAGGCGCTTACGGCAAGTGATAACCACTACTTAGCGATCAACAAGCAAGAAATAGTCACTTCAGTAACCATTCGAAATAATGAAACCTTGATACTTGGAGGAATTTTCCAACAAAAGCAAGAAAGCACCGAATCAGGTTTACCTGTTCTTTCTGAGATCCCTTTTCTAGGTAGATTATTTACACATACAGGTAAACATATTGACCGTAGGGTTCTTATGGTTTTTATTACACCTAAGCTGATCAATATTTAGCACCAAACAATAACCAATATATTTCAATGCATTACAGAAAAATAAAAGGAATATGAAGCCTAAAATTTATTTTTTATGTCATAAACCTACCGGATAAATTTGACGCTGGCGTCGTTTTAGCATACAAGGTTATCCATTGAGTGTTCTAACTATCGGTAGATTAAAGAACAAGCTATCAGCCGCTTATTAAATAGCCGCAATAAATTTGCTCTATAAATTAGCAGGTACTCTGCATCTTTGATATCAGGGTAATTCTGCTAAAACTCATTGTTGAACAAAACGTTAGGCAACATAGACGGCATAATTATAGAAACCAGTAACACCAAATGAGGCACTTTGTTCGCTCAGTGCCTCATTTATATAGTTGCAATTCAGGTTGATGTATTGAGATAATTTTCTTATCTGATCTCACTTATCACTCATGAGGTTTCAGTTTAGGTCCCGTCGCTAATTTGATTGGCGGGGCGGGTTATCATTAACGAATAATCGTAGTAATACCAAAAAACATGGCAGAGAAACGCAATATCTTTCTGGTTGGACCGATGGGTGCCGGCAAAAGCACTATTGGTCGTCAATTGGCTCAACAGCTTAATATGGAGTTTTTCGACTCTGATCACGAGATTGAAAAACGCACAGGCGCAGATGTAGGCTGGGTCTTTGACCTAGAAGGCGAAGAAGGCTTTCGCGATCGCGAAGAAAAAATCATCAATGAGCTTACCGAAAAACAAGGCATCGTATTGGCAACGGGTGGCGGTTCAGTAAAATCGAAAGAAACCCGAAATCGCCTATCCGCTCGTGGTGTTGTTGTGTATCTTGAGACCACTATCGAGAAACAATTATCTCGTACTCAACGCGATAAAAAGCGTCCATTATTACAAGTGGATGAGCCCGCTCGCGAGGTTCTTGAGAAATTGGCATCTGAACGCAACCCTATGTATGAAGAGATTGCTGACATTACAATCCATACAGATGAGCAAAGTGCCAAAGTTGTCGCTAGCCAAATCATTGAGCTGTTAGAAAAAAACTAACTCAACCCAGTAATGGCACAAGGTAAAGCAAGATGGAAAAAGTCACTGTTACTTTGGAAGAACGTAGTTATCCAATCACTATTGCTTCAGGTCTTTATAACCAGCCCGATGCATTTTGGCCACTGAAGTCAGGTCAACGTGCGATGGTGGTGACCAATGAAACACTCGCACCTATCTATTTAGATAAAGTTACCCGAGTACTTGAAGCATTAGGTGTCTCAGTAGATTCCATCATATTACCTGATGGTGAACAATATAAATCATTGTTTATTATGAATGATGTGTTCACTGCCTTACTGGAAAAACGTCATAGTCGCGATACGACCCTTATTGCTTTAGGCGGTGGGGTTATCGGCGATCTCACAGGATTTGCTGCGGCAAGTTATCAGCGTGGGGTACGCTTTATCCAAGTTCCTACCACGTTGCTTTCTCAAGTAGACTCTTCTGTTGGTGGTAAAACCGCAGTTAACCACCCTCTAGGCAAAAATATGATCGGGGCATTTTATCAACCCGCCTCTGTTATTATCGATCTTGATTGCCTAAAAACACTGCCTAAACGTGAACTATCATCAGGTCTTGCCGAAGTCATTAAATACGGCATTATTCTTGATGGTGAGTTTTTTAGCTGGTTAGAAAGCCATATTGATGCGCTCATGGCATTGGATAACCAAGCAATGGCTTACTGTATCCGTCGTTGCTGTGAACTCAAAGCACAAGTCGTCGCTGCTGATGAGAAAGAAACCAGTGGGTTAAGAGCACTACTGAATCTTGGGCACACCTTTGGCCATGCTATTGAAGCACATATGGGTTACGGTGTTTGGTTGCATGGTGAAGCCGTTGCCGCGGGTATGGTTATGGCAGCGAAAACCGCAGAAAGTATTGGTACCTTTACCTCAGCTCAAACACAGCGCATCACTGCCCTATTAGAACGCGCTGATTTACCTGTTACAGGACCAAAACAAATGACCGCTGATGACTATTTACCTCATATGATGAGAGATAAAAAAGTCATGGGAGGCAAATTACATTTGATCTTACCTACCGCTATCGGTCATGCAGAACTGCGCTCAGACATAGAGTCGCAAACTGTATTGAATGCGATATCTTCCTGCTTACCATGAAAATCTGAATCTGATTGTATAATTTACCGCCAGAAACAGCGAATAACGTCTCTAAAACCGAGGGTTTTAAAATGTTTCTGGCAGATATGTCTTAAAGTCGTTAAATTATGCCATATATCTAAAGTTTCAGGTTACAACACTAACTCAAACACTTAGACTTTTAACTATGTGTTAGCTATTTCGTATATCATATGAAAAACGGGATGACGAAAACTATCCTTTGCAGGATTGCAGGTATACACTACTAGCTAGTAAGCAGCCGTAATACAGAGACACATTTATCTCGATTACAAGGCAATATATTTTTGGGAGGGCAAAATGGACGAATTTAAACCAGATAATCAGCCTCAAGCACAAAATGATCTACGGCCAGATACATCCGACCGACCAACAGGTCGTAGCCGTCAACAATCATCATCGGCAAAGCCTAAGCTGACGTTATCACGCCAGCACATTATGATTGGTGTCGGTGTATTGGTACTGTTATTGTTGATTATTGCCATTAGCTCAGCCTTAAAAGCACCAACTGAACACGAAAAGCAGCAAATTGATAGTTCTGACTCAAGTGGACGTAATATCGATCTGTCAGGTTCTTCCTCATTGAGTAATAGTTCACTGCAAGGTCAAACCCAAGAAATCAACATGCCGCCAGTGAGTCCAACTCCAACTCAGAGCGAACCACAACAGCAGCAAAATAATTATGGTGAACGGATAGAAATCCCAGGTGATGTGGCAGATGCATTGAACCAAGGCCAATCAATTAACCAAGGTTCAACAAACAATACGCAAACACAAAATATTGCTCCACCGCCAATTACTCAGACGCCATCTGTGCAAACCCCACAGACAACGCCAGTAAAACCAGAAAAAGTTCCAACAAAACCTGTTGAAACCAAACAACCGGCACAACCAAAACAGCCGGCGAAAACCACCACTGCAAGCAATAGCCAAAGTGGTAACTTAATGTCTGCACCAGCAGGGAACTATACATTACAATTAAGCAGTGCAAGCCGCTCTGACACATTAGAAGCTTTCGCTAAACAACATAAACTGACGAACTATAAAGTTTATAAAACAATCCGCAATGGGAAAACTTGGTATGTATTAATCCATGGTAATTATCGTTCAGTGAATGAAGCAAAAAGTGCAATTTCCACTTTACCTGCTGATATCCAAGCGAAAAAGCCATGGGTAAGAAATATGAAACAAGTTCAACAGGATCAAAAATAATAACGTTTTATAGCGGGCGCACTATGCTGTCCTGACAGAGTACTCAATTTTACTCTAAACGTTTGTAACAATAAGACGGCATGAAAAAAACACGCGCTTTTTTGAAATGGGCCGGCGGCAAATACCCACTAGTGGAGGATATCAAAAAACATCTTCCACAAGGGGATTGTCTGATCGAGCCCTTTGTAGGAGCTGGTTCTGTTTTCCTAAACACCAGCTATGACGCTTACGTCCTAGCTGACATCAACAGTGACCTAATCAACCTCTACAATACTGTAAAATATCGCACAGACTCATTTATTGGGGAGGTGCGCGAGATCTTTACGCCTGAATTTAATACCGCTGAGCAGTATTACTTAAAACGTGAAGAATTTAATCGTTCCATAGATCCTATCAAGCGTAGCGTATTATTTTTATATTTAAATCGCCATTGCTACAACGGTCTATGTCGCTACAACTCACGCGGTGAATTTAACGTGCCATTTGGCCGCTATAAAAAACCTTACTTCCCAGAAGAAGAACTATTGTGGTTTGCAGACAAAGCACAAAAGGCAACCTTTATCACCCAACATTATGAAAGTACTCTTTTATCTGCGGAATCAGGATCAGTGATTTATTGTGACCCGCCTTATGCACCACTTTCCGAGACGGCAAACTTCACTGCGTATCACACCAATGCTTTTAGTGCACAAGAACAAAGAAACTTAGCTCAGTTAGCCCACTATTTGTCTTCAGATCGCAAAATTCCCGTTCTGATTTCAAATCATGACACACCCGCAACTCGTGAATGGTATCATCAAGCTAAATTACACATAGTCAAAGTGCGTCGTACTATCAGCCGGAATATACTTAACCGAAATAAAGTAAATGAACTGCTAGCGTTGTATAATGGTGAGCCAACCCTCAATCTGCCAAAACAAATTGTGAAAACAACAGCTAAGCACTTCTCGCCCGGCGTGAAATGACTCTCAGGTAACATTTAAATAATCGGAGACAATAATGAAAGATTTTCTCATTGCCCCATCTATTTTATCTGCAGATTTTGCCCGTTTAGGTGAAGACACCGCAAAAGTACTGGCCGCAGGTGCTGATATCGTACACTTTGATGTTATGGATAACCATTATGTCCCTAACCTCACATTTGGCGCGCCTATTTGTAAAGCACTACGTGACTATGGCATCACAGCTCCTATTGATGTTCACCTGATGGTCAAACCCGTTGACAGAATTATTCCTGATTTTGCTAAAGCAGGTGCTAGCCATATCAGCTTCCATGTTGAAGCGAGTGAACATGTCGATAGAACATTACAGCTGATAAAAGAACATGGCTGTACTGCTGGACTCGTATTTAACCCTGCCACTCCACTGAGTCATTTAGAGTATGTTATGGACAAAGTGGACATGATCTTACTGATGTCAGTGAACCCTGGATTTGGTGGGCAATCTTTTATTCCACAGACCCTCACTAAATTGCGCCAAGTCCGTAAAATGATCGATGAGAGCGGCTATGATATTCGTTTGGAAATCGATGGCGGTGTTAAAATCGACAACATTGCGGAAATTGCCGCTGCTGGTGCAGACACCTTTGTTGCAGGATCTGCCATTTTTGGTCAGCCCGATTACAAAGCCGTCATTGATCAAATGCGTAAGGAATTACAAAAGGTATCTCAATGACACAGCCGAGTTTAGAAAACATTAAAGCAATTGCATTTGATTTAGATGGTACTCTGGTTGACAGTGCTGGTGGATTAGCCGAAGCACTGGATAACGCCTTAGTAGAGCAAGGTTTTTCGCCCGCAGGCAAAGAGCGCGTTTCCATTTGGGTAGGTAATGGTGCTGATGTCATGATTGACCGCGCATTAACATGGGCGGGAGCAACCATCACACCTGAGCTTCATCAGGCAACGCGCCACAGCTTTGATAAGTTCTATGCAACATCAGTCACAACAGGTAGTGAGCTGTTTCCTGAAGTGAAAGAAACCCTCGAAAAACTGTCACAACATGGTTTACCTATGGCGATTGTGACCAACAAACCGACTCCTTTTATCGCACCACTTCTCAAAAAGCTGGCTATCGACAGCTATTTTTCACTGGTGCTTGGTGGCGATGATGTAAAAGAAAAGAAACCTCATCCAGCCCCTTTGTATCTCACTATGGGTAAGTTTGGTTTACGAAAAGAGGAATTGCTTTTTGTTGGTGATTCCCGTAATGATATTATCGCTGCACAAAGTGCACAGTGCCCTTGTGTTGGCCTAACCTATGGTTATAACTATGGCGAATCTATCGCACTAAGTGAGCCTGACTGTGTATTAACACACTTTTCAGATATCCTGCCTAGCATTGGTTTATCTGATACAAAATAACGAAAGGATATAAAAAGAAATGAGTGAACCCACTGCAACACAAAAGCCATCCCAAAAACCTATCGTATTCAGCGGCGCGCAGCCTTCCGGTGAATTAACCATCGGTAACTACATGGGTGCGCTGCGTCAGTGGGTACAGATGCAAGATGATTACGATTGCATCTACTGTATCGTTGACCAACATGCCATCACAGTTCGTCAAGATCCAGACGAACTACGTAAAAGAACTCTCGATACATTAGCACTTTATCTTGCTTGCGGCATCGATCACCAAAAAAGTACTATATTTGTCCAATCCCATGTTCCACAACATGCACAACTGAGCTGGGCACTGAATTGCTATACCTACTTTGGCGAATTAAGCCGCATGACTCAGTTTAAAGACAAATCAGCGCGTCATTCAGAAAATATCAACGCCGGTCTATTTGATTATCCTGTATTAATGGTGGCAGATATCTTGCTATACCAAACCAACAAAGTTCCTGTTGGGATTGACCAAAAACAGCATCTTGAATTAAGCCGCGATGTAGCCCAACGTTTTAACGCGATTTATGGGGATATCTTCACCGTACCAGATCCGTTTATTCCAACAGGTGGCGGCGCTCGCGTAATGGCATTACAAGATCCAACAAAGAAAATGTCTAAATCGGATGAAAACCGTAATAACCTGATCGCGCTACTTGAAGATCCAAAAGGTGCGGCGAAGAAAATTAAACGTGCCATGACAGATTCAGAAGAGCCACCTCGTGTTATTTATGATATTGAAAATAAACCAGGGGTATCAAACCTGTTAGATATTCTGTCAGGCATTACAGGTAAAAGTATCCCAGAGCTGGAAGCTGAGTTTGCAGGCCAGATGTACGGTCATCTAAAAGGTGCGGTTGCTGAAGCCGTGGCAGGGATGTTGACGACCTTGCAAGAGCGTTACCACCACTTCCGTAATGATGAAGCTTTACTCAATAAAATCATGGATGAAGGTGCAACCAAAGCAGCAGCTCGTGCACAAGAAACACTGGATAAAGTCTATCAAGCCATCGGTTTTGTTAAACGCCCTTAATCGATACAATAAATTTATGGTCGCTAACTAAACGTTGTTGGCGACCTTTTACTGTAGAAAACGAGTTTCCAGTTCAGTCTGAGTATAAAGCACTGTTCGCTGTATCTGTTCAATATCCTTTACGCCACCTAATTGCATATTAATCCTAAGCTCTTTATTCAGATGCTCTATCACTGAATTGACCCCCTCTGCACCACCTAAATGCAAACCATATAAAATCGGCCTTCCTACTGCAACGATATCCGCCCCACTAGCGAGCGCTTTGAATACATGTGAACCACGGCGCACCCCACTATCGAATATAATTGGTACCCGTTTATTAACCATTTTTGCAATTGCAGGTAGCATATCAAATGAAGCTGGACCGCTATCTAACTGACGACCACCATGGTTTGAAACCCAAATAGCATCAGCGCCAGCCTTAATAGCATGATGCGCATCAACAGGCGATTGGATCCCTTTAACAATCACAGGCAATCCTGAAAGCTGTTTAACATATTGAATATCAGAAAAAACTAATGCTTGTTTAGCTTCGACTAAAACTTCACTTGGCGTCAGTTGCTGTTTACCCCGCTGATATTTTTCAAATGCTTCTACGTTGGCAAATTTCCCAGGATAGTTAAAATTATTACGCACATCATCTTCACGATAACCTGCAACCGTCGAATCCACCGTCAAAATGATCGCTTTAGCCCCATTTTGTTTTGCATAATTCAGTATAAACTCATTAAATTCAGTATTTTTATTGAGATAAAACTGGAAAAAAAACGGATTTTCCCCTGCAACCTTAGCCACTTCTTCAATCGTTTTATTGCTATAAGTACTTAATGAGAAAATAGAGCCTGCCTTCGCCATACCTTTGGCGCTAGCAAGTTCACCATCTTGATGAGCTAACCCTTGAGCGGCCATAGGAGACTGAATAATAGGTGTTTTTAAAGGGATCCCGAACAATTGTGTTGATAAGTCAATATCCGAAGTTTTAATATTTTGCATGACTCGAGGCAAAATAAATTTTTGATTAAAGCTACGCCTATTGTTTTCCAAAACCAGTTCATCTTCAGCGCCACCACGAATATATCCAGAAGCACCTTTATCCATATTTTTTGATGCTTCGCTAGCCAACTCATACAAGTTAATAATATTTAATGGTTTTTCTTGTGTACTAGCTTGAGTCTTTTCCCCATAAGCATTGCCAACGAAAAACAGTGAAGCTAATAAAGAGGCAACTAATTTTTTCATTCAATTCTCCTGTAATTTATAGAAATAATATAAATACACTCAAAACAATTCGAGTTGCAGGTAGGCGACAAGTGAAGGTAGATGAGAAACATAGATAAACACTTTGATTCAGCTAACATTTATACCTTAATGAAAAGCTCTGCGACTTGAAGTATGACGAGTATAGGCCGCTTATCAAAAACCTAAGCGACCTAGCGACACATTCTATAAACTAACGTTGAGAACTTAATTACTCATTATTGATCAATAACCTTTTACACCTTGGTAGAAACATTAAATATCATATTATGATTTACAATAACTAATTACCCTCTTTCTGAGTAGTCACAATTTTGATAAACACAATTCTAAAAATAGAATAATTAGCGATGCTTTCATTGTTCCAAAAATGAAACAATGAAGCCTATTTTTGCCACTACTCCTTCCCTAAACACTGCTTTATGATCTGCTCATCAAAACAGATTTTAGGAGCACAACCATGAAAAAAATCATTGGTATCTATAATGCACCGCGAGGCCACTGGGTCGGTGATGGCTTTCCTGTCCGTTCATTGTTTAGCTATAGCAATCACGGAAAATATCTGAATCCATTTTTATTACTCGACCGCGCTGGCCCGACTGATTTCCCACCATCAAATACAGGAAATAGAGGGGTAGGAGAACACCCACACCGTGGTTTTGAAACAGTCACTATTGTTTATAGTGGTGAAGTTGCTCACCATGATTCAACTGGCGAAGGTGGAGTCATCGGACCGGGTGATGTCCAGTGGATGACTGCGGCATCGGGTATTTTGCATCAGGAATACCACTCAGATAATTTTATGAAAACGGGCGGTACACTAGATATGGTGCAGTTGTGGGTCAACCTACCTGCAAAAGACAAATCAGCCGCTCCAGGGTATCAATTGCTAGAAAGTCACCAAATACCCAATATTGCTTTGCCAAATGAAGCGGGAACATTACGAGTTATCGCAGGTGACTATCTTGGCAATGCCGGCTCAGCTCGTACATTTACCCCTATTGATGTGTGGGATCTACAACTCAATAAAGGGAAAAATGTTGGTATTCAAACCAAAGCAGGCCGTTATATAGGCTTAGTGATCTTACGCGGATCAGTAATTGTCGATGGTCGAGCGAATATAAACGAAAGTGAATTAATCATTCTAGATGATAGCGACACCAATATCATCCTAGAAGCCACTGAAGATGCATTGGTGCTGTTCTTAAGTGGTGATCCGATCAATGAACCTGTTGTCGGTTACGGACCTTTTGTCATGAATAGTGAGCAAGATATCAAAGACGCTATTGATGATTTTAATAACGGAAAATTTGGTCGTATTACACAAGATCATTAAACATAATCGTTCCCTGATAATACATTTATCGGGGAACTGATTTTTTTGCTGCCGCAGGTATATTTTCAGCTAAATACATCAATAATAATTTCACGGCTGGCAACATCCCCTTCCTTGAAGGATATACCGCATGAATGATACCTTCAGGAAAATGCCACTCAGGTAGCACTTCGATCAGTTCACCCGTTTTTAATTCCTTTTCAACCACTTCAAGTGGTAACCGCGCAATACCAAGACCACTCAATGTCGCCTTATGTAGCGTCAAGATATCTGTTGTCGCTAATCTAGGGGTGAAATGCTGTGTGAAACTCGATTCATCGTTATGTTTCAAGGTCAAGGTATAACGCTGTGAATGCTCAGAATTGGCCAACATAGGGTAATCCACCAGCTGTTCTGGTGTTTGTAATGGAGGGCTTTCTTTAAACAACAATGGGCTAGCAACCAATAAGCGTTGTGAATAACCTAACACCTTCATCATTAGCCCAGAATCATCTAATGGCCGTGGGCGAACTCGAAGCGCTAAATCTAACCCCTCACTGATGACATCCACAGGACGATTAACCGCTAAAATCTGAATATTGATTTCAGGACACTTAACCATAAAATCGATGAGCAGATCTTGCATATACACCTGTAATAACGCGATAGGACAAGATAGTTTAATGGTTCCTTTAGGTTGAGTTTGTACAGAACAAATCAACTCTTCAGCTAACTCCGCTTCCTCAACCACGTTTTTACATTGCTGATAAAAGGTTTGACCGATTTCAGTCACATGAAACTGGCGAGTTGAGCGGTAAATTAAAGAAACATTGAGTTTTTGCTCAAGATCAGCAATGCGACGACTCAGCTTAGATTTCGGGATCCCCAAAGCAAGACCCGCTTGTGAAAACCCGCCATGTTCAACAACTTTAACGTAATAGTAGAGGTCATTTAAATCATATCGCATTACTTACCTCTTTATATCAACCCCGTTTGCCAAACAACCGATGGCTGAACTCTTCAATTCGCCGATGTTCTAATCTGTTCTGCATAGTTAGGCTCCAGCTAGCAGACAGCCCTGCTGTTGCTAATAGGCGCTGATATAACTCTTCATCAAATGGTGCATGAAAAGCGATCATAATAGCTTCTTGTACTGACACATCACTATTGCGACTTAAAAGCTTTATGGGTGTTGTAGCGCTCACAGAGCCCGTTTTTACCACACGATATAGCCAACCACAGCGCCCATTTTCTTGCATCCTCTGTGCGAAATTTTCAATACCTGTGAGACCATTAAGCTTATAGCAAGGGGAACGAGGCTGGGTAACTTGAATACGCGCATCGCCCCATGCATAAATATCACCAATGAAAACATTCTGTTCGGTCATACCTTGTGTGGAAATGTTCTCACCAAAAGCAGGAGGAACAAATAGCGCTTCAAGTTCAGGGTAAGCATTTACCCAAAATTGATAATGCTCTGCTGGGTAATGACATAATGCGCGATCTGGACCACCATGAAAACGTTTTTCAGCTTGTTCATCACCCTCAAGCCCTAACTGCCCTAATGATAACAACCCATCAACTTGACGCTTATGAATCGCACTATTTCCACACGCACGTGTAGATTGAACTTGGCCGATATAGACTTGTGGATGAATTAACATTGATATCACACCTTAATAATGGCTTTAAATTCAGTAAATTAATATTTATGACTGGAGATTATCATAAACCTAATTGGTGCTCTAACGTAAAAAACTTCAGTAGCTCATAAGCCACTCGATAGTAAACCAAATAGATCACCACCAACCAAGTCAATGAAAACCATGAAAATTTAAGCCACTCTAAAATAATCCAAGGGCTCGCAAATATTCTATACAGCGCCATACCGGGCATGCGCAATAAAGGTTTATTTCTCGGCCACGCATACCATGCTAAGCCAATAAAGATAAAAAAGACCATTGCTCTAGCACCTTGCGCAGGTCCCACATCTAACGCAACAAAGAAAGTTGATAACGATAAAAACAGGCCAATAATTAAATTCAGCATCACTAACAGGGTCACAAAGAATTCAATTATCAAAAACCATTTAAATAGTTTTGGTTTTGAATGTAGCCAAAACATTATTATGTCGCTAATAAATAAATAAAAAACAATGATAACGGCAGCAATAATTGCAACCGTGGGGCTAACCTCTGGTCGGGCAGCCACCATATTCAGCAGTAACCCCCAAAATACACACAAAAAAATACCACGCCAATTAAACGCTATCCTAGGTTGCTGTACAAAGGACTGCACCGCTGGATTGAATTTATCTTTCAGTTCTGGATATTCATAGGTTAATTGTTCAACTTGCTGTGATATTTGAGGAATGAGTCCAGGGATCAAGCGAACTTTGAAAGAGACTTTTTCTTGCTCACTTACCAATAAACGCATTGATGCAGCAACCAGATAATCGCCTTGTACCGCTTCGATTTGACATTGTTTCCAAGCACGAGCGACCTCAGTTTGGCGTAGTTGCTCATTAATTGCATTTTGTACATAGAACGGAATGGTGTGTGTTGAGCTATATTCATTCAACCGCCAGCCCAAAAATGTTGAAACATGTTCGACAATGGCTTCAGTAAGGCCTTCTTGCTGTGATAATACCCACGAAAACTCTTCATGAAACTGCTGATGAATGAGTAAGCTGCCCCGTTCGGCTACCTCAGCCCATAGTAAGGCAAGTTCGTTCATGCCAAACTTTTCATCTTTAATTAACAGGCCAGCAATACGCTCAAGTTGCTCCGAGTTATAAGGGATCTCAACAACGGGTAATGCATCTATTTCAACAGGAGTCTCAAACACATTGATATTAGAAAGAGGGTAGGTCATCGCCAGTTCAGATTGATAAGGTGGATTTGAAACCTCTTCTTCCACTGTTGATGAATCAATGGAAATTAAAGATTGGTCATCATCGTCCTCACTGTCATGAAAGTCAGCGTACAGCGCATATTGTTTTGCTTCTTCAAAAGCTTCACGTAGTTGCTGATATTCCTCTGGGTGACTATCGGGCCGATATTTTTTTACTTGCCGTGCATAGGCACGACGAATTTCCTTTTCATCCACCGTTGGGGCGATGTCTAGTATTTCCCACATACTCATTAATGTGAGTCTCCTTCATAACGACCTAAAAATTGCTCGACCTGCTCGCGAATTGCAGCGATACGGCGCTGATCTTGGCTATCTAAAGCTCTTTCAAACTCCGTTGTCACTTGGTCTATCCAATAACGATCTTCACCCAGTAAAAACTCATATAAACGAGCACAACGTGCTAATAACACCCTGTTTTCTTGCCTATCTCTTGGGTGTTGTTTTAGATCTGCTATTTTCAGTAAACTTTGTGCAATTTGTTCTTCGCTCATCTGCCCCGGTACTTTTTCTATTACCAGACGAAACACTTCAGGGTTGCCTTGATAACGACATTCAATTTCTAACAATCCATCAACGGTATAAGTGAATCGGACATCAATATCTACCTCTCCCGCAGGTTTTGCAGGAATATCAATATCCATTTCACCAAGAAACACGTTGTCTTGTACGCGCCGTGCTTCCCCTTGATAAATCTTTAATAGAATATGTGTTTGGTTATCTTCAACTGTGCTAACAGTTTGCATCTTACTAACAGGTAGAAAAGTATTTCGCTCGATCAGCGGTAAAAAATAACCTGACTCATAATGCACTGCATTTTTTTTAGAGGTTTCGATTCCCAACGAAAACGGCATCACATCCGTTAAAATAACATCATCAAGCGCAGCATCAGCCATGACCATTCCTGCTTGCACACCCGCACCCAATGCAACGGCTTCATCTGGATTCAGATCATGCCGCGGGAAACGACCAAAAAGGCGAGCGACCGTTTGGCGAATTAAAGGCATCCGTGTAGCACCACCCACTAATAAGATGTCATCAAGGTCATTGAGAGTGAATCGAGAATCATGCAATGCTTGCACAATCGGCTGCTGCAATCGGGTTAATAAAGGTTGGCAGCAAGTACTGAACTCTTGCTCGTTCATCGTCCATTGCCACTCTTTATCCTGCCAAGACCAAGCCTCCGTTGCTTCATTCCCTTGGCTTAAAGCGATTTTTAATAATTCTGCTTTTTCCAGCAGCGGTGCCCTAACTTCAGCTTGAGAGGCTTTTAATTGAGGTTGTTGATTCAACATCCATTGATAGATAGCTTCACTGAAATCATCTCCGCCTAAACGCACATCACCGCTACTCGCACAAACCTCAATGACCCCTTCAAACATATCGATAATAGAAACATCAAAAGTTCCCCCACCAAGGTCAAACGTCAAATATTTGTGCTCTTTATTTTCCAATAAACCAAAAGCCAGCGATGCTGCCGTCGGCTCATTAAGCAATCTCAATACGTTCAACCCAGCAAGCTGCCCCGCTGTTTTCACTGCTCGGCGTTGTACATCATTAAAATAGGCAGGAACTGTGATCACTGCATCTTTTACGGGATAACCTAGCCAAGCTTCTACATCATCTTTTAATTGCCTCAAAAGTAAGGCTGAAAGCTCCTCAGCGCGAAAAGTAAGATGGCCTAATGGTAAGGTCGCATTAGTTCCCATAAAGCGCTTAAAACTGGCTTGAGTCAATTGTGGATGGCTTTGCAGACGTGCACGAGCTGAATGACCCACTAAAATCTGCTCGTCATCATCAAGGCCTATCACAGAAGGTGTCAGCACATCTCCTTGTTTATTTGGAATTAAAACAGAGCGTCCTTCAATCCACAAACTCACCGCGCTATTACTGGTACCAAGATCGATTCCCATCACCATACTAGATGCCATTTTATCTTCCTTATTTCCCTTATTGCCGACAATTTCAACTTCAGAGCAAATGAAGCCCGTGCATACATTTATAGATTAACAATATTAATAAACTTGATTATAAATAAAACAAAAAAGTTTGGAACGAGACAAAACTGAGATTGATTCAGCAAAGGAAAGCGATAGAGGCAATAGATAGGCAGCAAGTGAAGAGAGGCGGAGAACATTAGATAAACACTGTAACTTAGTGGCTACGATACCAACCTACAATTTGAAATATAAATAAAAAAGGCGCAGCCAATAAAGACCACGCCCACGAGTTTTTGTTAATTTAATAACTTACTTGGTTTTATCTGCAAAACGTTTCGCAGCTTCGTCCCAGTTTACTACTGACCAGAACGCTTTAATGTAATCAGGGCGGCGGTTTTGATATTTCAAGTAATAAGCGTGTTCCCATACATCTAGGCCAATGATTGGATAGCCTGATGCACCAGAGATAGCTTCACCCATCAGAGGGCTATCTTGGTTAGCAGTTGAAACAACAGCAAGTTTACCGTCATCTTTCAGAACCAGCCAAGCCCAGCCAGAACCGAAACGAGAAGCAGCCGCTTTTTCAAACAGGTCTTTAAACGCATCAACGCTACCGAAGTCACGCTCAATCGCTGCTTTTAGAGATCCATTCAACTCTGTACCTAGCTTCAAACCTTTCCAGAAAAAGCTGTGGTTTGAGTGGCCGCCAGCATTGTTACGCACAAAAGTACGTTGGTCAGCAGGGATTTTATCTAGCTGCTGAATAAGCACATCGATGTCTAGATTTGCTAATTCAGGTAATTTTTCTAATGCAGTATTCGTATTGTTTACATAAGTTTGATGATGCTTGGTGTGATGAATTTCCATGGTTTGCTTATCAAAATGAGGTTCCAGCGCATCATAAGCATAAGGTAAAGCAGGTAATGTATAGCTCATTGTATTGTCTCCAGTGACTTATTAATTTACACCGTTTACTCAAAAGGTACGGCACATCGGGTATATATGCTCTAAATAATTCGAGGTGCAGATAGTCGAGAAGTATAGATAAACACGGTGACTCAGCGAACGTAGCCTAGTCACTTATACCCCAACGAAAACCCTGCAACTTGAAGTATCACGAGCATACTTCACACCTTGTGAAAATAACTTTTATTATAGTGATTTTACTGTTAATGAAAATCATTATCAAACCCATGGTGTTTATGTGGTCTTTCTCATTAACTAGCATTGGCTATTTATTTAGCAACTAATACCAACATTAGCACCCTTTGATTTTCTTTAATATTACCTTTAATAACATAATTAGATAATTATTCCATTTAGACATTTCGCATCAAATGATAATCCTGTTAAATCCATTACAATTAATACGTGATCTTCCGCGCAAAAGAAAAACAAATTTATATTTCCTGCTTTAGTTAACCATTTTTTGACATAGTATTAACATCTGCAAGGAGATAAAAATATGACTCAAATAACTAAGCATCCCGTTCCTGCTGAAATTGCAGAAAATGCCCTGATAAACGAGCAACAGTACAACACAGAGTATCAACTCTCTATTCAAAACCCTGAGCAATTCTGGGGTGAGAAAGGGAAAATAGTTGATTGGATCAAACCCTATACTCGAGTAAAAAACACCTCCTTCGACCCAGGCCATATCAGTATTCGCTGGTTTGAAGACGGAACTCTTAACTTAAGCGCTAACTGTTTAGATCGCCATCTGGCAGAAAAAGGTGATCAAACCGCCATCATTTGGGAGGGCGATGACCCTTCTCAATCTAAACATGTCACTTATCGTGAGCTACATCATGATGTTAGCCAATTCGCCAATGTGCTGAAACAGCAAGGTATTCGTAAAGGCGATGTGGTTGCCATTTACATGCCTATGGTCGTTGAATCCGCAGTTGCCATGTTAGCTTGCGCACGCATTGGTGCCATTCATACCGTGATCTTTGCTGGCTTTTCACCCGAAGCAGTATCTGGACGTGTTATCGACTGTAAAGCTAAGCTAATTATTACTTCCGATGAAGGTTTACGTGCTGGCCGTGCTATTCCACTGAAGAAAAATGTTGATGATGCATTAACCAATTCTAATGTTACTACCGTCAAAAACGTCATTGTTTACCGTCGTACAGGGAATGTACCGAGTTGGGTAGAAGGCCGTGACCTATGGTGGCATGATTTGGTTCAAGGGGTTAGCGCAGACTGTCCTCCTGAAGAAATGAATGCAGAGGATCCATTATTTATTCTCTATACTTCAGGCTCAACAGGTAAGCCAAAAGGTGTATTGCATACCACTGGCGGTTATTTGGTCTACGCCACGCTAACTTTCAAATATACTTTTGATTATCATCCAGGCGAAGTCTACTGGTGTACCGCTGATGTCGGTTGGGTAACAGGCCATAGCTATCTACTCTATGGTCCATTATCGAATGGCGCTCAAACATTAATGTTTGAGGGTGTACCTAACTACCCAGCAGTTAATCGTATGAGCCAAGTGGTTGATAAGCATAAAGTTAATATTCTTTATACCGCTCCAACTGCCATCCGTGCATTAATGGCTGAAGGCGATAAAGCAATCGAAGGTACCGACCGTAGTTCACTGAGGATCCTCGGTTCTGTTGGTGAACCAATAAACCCTGAAGCTTGGGAATGGTTCTATAAGAAGATCGGGAACAGCCGTTGCCCTGTTGTTGATACATGGTGGCAAACAGAAACGGGTGGCTTTATGATCACACCACTTTCTGGCGCTACGATGCTGAAACCAGGTTCTGCAACATTACCGTTCTTTGGCGTTCGTCCTGCTTTGGTTGATAACCTTGGTGAGCCTCTAGAAGGTGCTACCGAAGGTAACCTTGTGATTGTTGATTCATGGCCAGGTCAAGCTCGCACCTTATATGGTGATCATGAGCGTTTTGAACAAACCTATTTTTCAACCTTCAAAGGGATGTATTTTAGTGGTGATGGTGCCCGTCGCGATGAAGACGGCTATTATTGGATCACTGGGCGTGTCGATGATGTATTAAATATTTCAGGTCACCGTCTAGGAACGGCTGAAATAGAATCAGCTTTAGTTGCCCATCCAAAAATAGCGGAAGCAGCCGTTGTAGGTATTCCACACAGTATTAAAGGGCAAGCGATTTATGCTTATGTCACTTTAATCTCAGGGGAAGAACCATCACCTGAGTTGTATACCGATGTCCGCAATTGGGTACGTAAAGAAATCGGCCCAATCGCAACCCCAGATGTTCTACATTGGACGGATTCTCTTCCGAAAACCCGCTCTGGTAAGATCATGCGCCGTATCCTACGAAAAATTGCATCAGGTGATACTAGTAACTTAGGAGATACCTCTACGCTAGCAGATCCAGGTGTTGTCGAAAAACTACTCGAAGAAAAACAATCAATGAGTATGTCATAACGCCAAAAGGCCGTCTCTATTGAGCGGCCTTACATAAAGTATAACGTATAACAGAGGAGAACTCTGATGAATGCTACTGCTTATCAACAGGTAGAGAATAACCCTCGCTTTAAAGAATTGGTAAGGAAACGTGGTCGATTTTCATGGTTGTTGTCAGCTATCACATTAATACTGTATGTCGGTTTTATTTTTCTTATTGCCTTTGCTCCTAGCTGGCTAGGAACACCAATCTCTGAAGGTTCTTATATCACCCGTGGCATTCCTGTCGGTGTGGGCCTCATCGTTATCTCCTTTGTATTAACCGGTATCTATGTTATTCGTGCAAATGGTGAATATGATCGCTTAACCGCTGAAATACTAAAAGAGGTGCAAAAATGATAAAAATCTTACCCCTTATCCTACTTTTTGCCTCTTCAGCAGCATTCTCTGATGCACTGACGGGCGATGTTGAGCGACAGCCGGTCAATATTCAAGCCATTATTATGTTCTTGTTATTCGTCGGATTTACACTTTATATTACTTACTGGGCTTCAAAAAGAACTCGCTCCCGTTCAGATTACTATACTGCTGGCGGTAAAATTACCGGTTTTCAAAATGGAATGGCAATTGCCGGCGATTTTATGTCTGCTGCATCATTCTTAGGTATTTCAGCTCTAGTTTATACATCAGGCTATGATGGGCTGATTTACTCCATCGGCTTTCTAATCGGCTGGCCAATTATTCTATTTCTTATTGCAGAACGTCTGCGTAACCTCGGTCGCTATACATTCGCTGATGTAGCCTCATATCGATTAAAACAGAGGCCAATAAGGATCTTATCCGCTGTAGGTTCACTGGTTGTTGTCGCCCTCTATCTAATAGCGCAAATGGTTGGTGCAGGTAAACTGATCGAATTGCTTTTCGGCTTGAATTACCATATCGCTGTCGTGATCGTTGGGATCCTCATGGTGTTGTACGTCCTATTTGGTGGGATGTTAGCGACAACATGGGTACAGATAATCAAAGCAATCCTCTTATTAGCCGGTGCAACATTTATGGCTGTCATGGTCATGAAACATGTTGGCTTTAATTTCAATACACTATTTAAAGAAGCGGTAGAAGTTCATAAAAACGGCATCGCGATTATGAGTCCAGGAGGCTTAGTTTCTGATCCGATATCTGCGCTTTCACTTGGCTTAGCATTGATGTTTGGTACCGCAGGGCTACCTCATATTATCATGCGCTTTTTCACCGTTAGTGATGCGAAAGAAGCACGTAAAAGCGTATTCTATGCAACAGGTTTCATTGGCTACTTCTATATTCTCACTTTCATCATCGGTTTCGGTGCGATAGTTCTTGTTAGTGCAAACCCAGACTTTAAAGATGCAGCCGGTAAGCTTATTGGTGGAACCAATATGGCGGCAGTACACCTTGCAGATGCAGTCGGTGGAAATTTCTTCCTTGGATTTATCTCTGCGGTTGCATTTGCCACTATACTCGCCGTTGTGGCTGGTTTAACATTAGCCGGTGCCTCGGCTGTATCCCATGATCTTTATGCAATGGCGATTAAAGATGGTAAAGCTAACGAAAAAGAAGAATTACGCGTATCTAAAATAACCGTCGTTATATTAGGATTCGTTGCCATCGGATTAGGGATCTTATTTGAAAACCAAAATATCGCCTTCATGGTTGGCTTAGCCTTCTCTATCGCGGCAAGCTGTAACTTCCCTATCATACTGCTATCCATGTATTGGAAAAAACTGACCACTCGTGGCGCCTTAGCTGGCGGATGGCTAGGCTTAATTACTGCGGTTGTGCTTATGATTTTAGGTCCAACCATTTGGGTCAGCATCTTACATCATGAAAAACCGATTTATCCTTATGAGTATCCGGCATTCTTTTCAATGATTGTCGCATTTGTAGCTTCGTGGCTATTCTCTGTAACGGATAACTCAGAGCGCGGCAAAATGGAAAGAGAGCGTTTTAGAGAACAGTTTGTTCGCTCTCAAATTGGTTTGGGGATTGAACAAGGCAAAACACATTAACCTTTACTACCTCTAGAAAGAAACATAAAAAAGCGGCTCTTAATTGAGCCGCTTTTTTAATCCTATAAAACTGAGTTATTTTGCATAGGTCAGTTTTTCGGTACTTATCCACTCATTTACCAACTCAAAAAAATGAGTTGGTTCATTTCTTGTTTCTGCTTTAAAACGCTCAAATTCAGCTTTATTATTAGGTACATACATTGATAACAATGAATTTAATGATGTTTCTTTATCCGCAAATTTTTGGCTAATCTTAAACACCTTATAAAGAATAACGGTTAATATAAGGCTAACCACCGCGATACTAGCCATAGCAGCAAAACTGTAATCTATTTGTAGAAACTGGCGTACTTCATTAAGCAATAAAAAGGGCGTAAAAAACATCACTAATAGAGATAATATTATTGCCCCATCTTGTCCATTATTGAATTCAAGCTCCTTTTGCTTACTAACAGCAACAATATCCCTAAATACTTGGCTATTAACAGATTTTATATTTTTCATCTTATTCACCTTGATAAATAAGTGCATTACCGTGTGCAAAAACATTCATAACATCTGATTAAGTTACTTCTTACTAGTATATATTTAACTTTTTGCAACATCAATTTAACATTTATTATCTATTTTAATGAGAAAGTATCTTAAGAAAGGCAGGTAAATAGAAAACATAAAACAACAAAATCAGTGATCATAAAATCATTTTTTATAGCTTATATATTGATATCAATAGCCAAATTATAAAAGCTGTCTAACTAAAAAAGACACCATTTAACATTTAAACAAATTAATTTATGAAAAACTAATTGTTAAAGTTATAAAGCTTACTTATCGATATCATATTTATGAAAAATATTATTTCTTTTCAAACGCAAAAAAGCCACCCAATGGGTGGCTTCTTCACTAATTTAATGTCTGGCAGTTCCCTACTCTCACATGGGGAGACCCCACACTACCATCGGCGCTACGGCGTTTCACTGCTGAGTTCGGCAT